>NZ_JAAROG010000010.1:51109-127227 GCF_023093515.1 Aeromonas genomosp. paramedia | reverse complement strand
CTTGTCATTGAACACCTCAGGTCATGGTGGCGACTGTACCACCTAAAATGGTGTCCGGGACGATTAGACCACTACACTATCAGTAGCATTCGGATCGGTTCTACGAGCCATTGATCAAAGCGATGATATGAGTCAGCTGAAGGCGCTAATAGATGAATCGTTCAGCTCGGCTGCCCTCTCCAATTCATTCGTCAGAGAGGCACGAGAAGATATCGAGCGAGGCGTCAGAGAATTCAGCAATACCGAGGGTCTGCCAACCTGAGCCTTAAATCCCAAGGGTTGATAACGTTAGTTGAGATTTATAGAGAAGGGGGCAATAAAGCCCCCTTTAGTCACGCAGCCCGCATCTCTCTCACCTGCCGGTCCATGAGTTTGGACAAGTCTGACGCCTGGTGGATCACCTCATCAACAGCACGCTCTACAGCCTGCCGCATCTCGTGCCCGAACCGGCGCGATACTAACTCTGCATCCGGTACCACTCGCCCGGTGCCATGGCACTTCGGGCAATCGTCACCCTTACGCGGGCGGATCCCGGTTCCCTTACAGTGAGGGCAGCGGCCAGATTGCAGCATTTCGGTGACACAGTGCTCGCGAGCCAACTGCAGGATCCCGTTCCGCTCGGCCAGCAGGCGCAGGTACTCGTGGTCATTGCCAGCGCGGTGAGCTCGCTTGGCCTTCTCCATCACCACGGCAGCCCGGCGGCGCTCCTTGTCATAGTGCGGGTGAGACAGCACCAGCCGATCCATCTGTTCGGGCAACGGGCGGCGCTGCAGAATAGCGAGCGCCATGCCACCGGCCTCGTCGCTGTCCAGCGCGGTGCCGAAGTGCGCCAGCAACGATGCCAGAGCTTGCTCGTCCCCCAGGTGGTCAGCCATGAGGAACTGGAGCCCCTGCGGGTTGCTCTTTGCGGCCACCTGCAGGGCTCCCAGAAACTCCTCCCTCCTCAGCGTGCTGGAGCGACCAGGCGAGGGTTCATGTAGTGCGCCTTTCGGCGAGAAAAGGCGCAGAGCCATTTCGATAGCGTGGGTCATGGTTTGGTCCTCTGGTCTGGGTCCTGGTTGAAGGCGGCGAGTAGCCAGGCGCGAAGCTGACCGCTCTTGATGTGCTCTGGGGTGGCCTCGATAACGGTCCACCCAAGCAGGGTGGCCTCGTTCATCTTGGCCCGGTCCTCTACGAACCCCCTCCCCCGGGTGTGCCGGCCGCCGGAGTGGATCCCGCCGTGTACCTCAAGGGCGATCATTCGGGTGGGCCATGCGTAGTCGAGACGCCATTTGCGCTTGGGGTGGAATATAAGCTCGGTGACTGGGTCAGGGAGGCCGACAAGCTGAGCCTGCACTCGACTTTGCAAACCCTCTATCTGGAGGATCATGTGCGCCTTTTTGGCAGCGCTCCTGACCTTCGGGCTGCTACCCAGCAACCGGGCCGCATCAAGGGCGGTGAGGTGGATCATGCCGCCCTCCCGATAGTGTTCTTGCGCAGCTCGGTGACTTCCCTGGCCACCTGCTCGAGCAGGGCCTCCTCGCTGCCATGCTCTTGTTGCCAGGAACGCGGGGCGGCGTGGAACCCTGTGGGGTAGCAGGCGCGATGATGTCGCGGGCAAAGCGGCAGCACCCGGGTGTGCTCAGCGCGCTGGGCCATACCAGACCCAGAGCGCACGTGATGGATTTCCGCTGGCGTGGCGCCATACCCGGCATTGCGGCAGGCTATGCAGCCAAGAGAGCTCACATCGTCCAACCACTGCTTATCAGCATTGGTCTTGCTCATGCCGCAGCCCTCCCGTATGTGGCCACCCAGTCAAAGCCGCGGCGAGATTCATCCCCGAACTGCACACCCTGCTCCGCGCCGAAGGCCTGAGCCAGCTCGATGAGGTCGCGCATCTCGCGCACGGTCATCTTGGAAGTGGACTTGCCCAGCACCACGAACCCGGTGCCGTCGATGTTCGGTACCACGTCCTGCTGGTACAGAGCGGCGCTGAGCACGTGCTTCCAGTCCTCCTTGGCGAGCTTGCGGCCGTGCCAGCTCACCTGCTCGGCGATGTCAGTGAGGCATGCCCAGAGCATTGAGTTCTGGGCCAGGCTCCGGGTCATCTCCCTGATTTCGATAACCAGCGGCTTGTCCTGGTCAACCGGCAGACCAGCGACCAACTGGCAGGCACGGGACCGGATTTCAGGGCTGCGGAGGAAATACTTGGGGTAGGAGTTCATGCCGCATCTTCCCCTGTTAGTTCAAGGGAAAGCTGGGATCTGGCTTCGAGCTGGGCTTGTTCTAGGCACAGAGCCCGCTTCTCGATGCGCCGCCGGGCCAAGCCCTGCCCATGGAAAGTGCCGTTGGAAACGGAGACTGCTTCACGCTTGGTGAAGTCGTGCAGGAGCTGCTGCAGTTCCTGCTTCTCGTAAAGCTGCCCTATGGCCCAGTTGAAGGCCAGGATGTAGAGCTCTTTGAGCTGGGCAGCTTTCTTACCGGTGAAGCCCATCACGAGGAAGACCATTCCATCTTTTGTCATGTGGCATTCACGGCGAGGATCGCCATTTTTATCAATGAAATCAGCGAAGTCAAAATTGGCAGCCTTAAAATGTGCTGAGCATGATAGGCGATCGATCGCTTTCAGAACGTTGTGATGCTCCTTGCCAAACAACTCAGCAATTTGACGGGAGGTAGTGAACACCGCCCCCTCCTGGGCACTCACCAATTTCTTGAACAACTCGACCGGCTCGGGGCTGTACTGAGGGGCGATAGGCTTGATGCGGTGGATACTGCCGCAGCCGCGTGGGCGTACTGCAGATAGATCTCGGGTATGTGGTTTGGTCATGGTATGGGTCCTTTGGTTACTCAAAGCCGGGTGGTCTAGGTCCGGCATTGGCAATGGCAATGGCAATGGCAATGGCAATGGCAATGGCAATGGCAATGGTACCCACTCTTGAGAATTTCTGTCACGCACCAGAAACTATCGGCACCGCTGAGTTATCTACTCTCCCGTCAAAACCAATCTAAGCCCTGACTAATGGATTTATGTCCAAACCACACCAAATGGTCAGTTGCATATGTTCAGGAGCCTCAAAGGCTACCCTTTTATGACTGGATAAATATTATATAGATATATGAAAACTGAGGCTAATGATAACCGTGGATACATCACCTTTGGACCAAGAATCAAGTAAAATATCGTATAGTAATATTGCATCAACTATTGCACTAGTTGCATCAATATTGGCCGTTGTTTTCTCATGGCAACAAAACAACATAACTGAAGAACACAATCGACTCAGTGTAAAACCGATTCTTCAACTCACCCCAATGGTTGAGGGTGATAATAAACGAAATGGTCTCTATCTATCGAATGTTGGAATTGGGCCGGCAATCATAAAAAAATTTGAAGTCAGAACTAAGAACCACAATATATCTGGATTTGAGTCTAATAAATGGGACTTGGTTCTCAGGGCTGTTAATTTGAGAGCTGATTGTTTTGCTACTGGATGGCCAACAGATAATGCAACAGTTAAAGCAGATGATGAAATCCCTCTGCTTTCAATAACTAATAGTGAAAATAGAGATAGATGTTTGCCAGAAATGATAGGCCTAGTTGGTGGAGAAGAAATACATGTCACCGTAACTTACCAGTCAATATATGGTGATACATATGTTGAGCACGCCACTACAGCGATCCGCTCACGAACCGTAGAAAATCTATACAGAGCCTATAAGGCTAGCTAAAACTCATGACAGGATTATTTAAATAGCCGTTCAGAGCGGCTATTTAAATATAGATAGAGCTCCCCCATATCTTAGGAAGTCCCAAGAACAAACCTAGCTTGAACCTCTTTTAACAGCACATAAGTGTTGATGCATGGCACATTGAACTCCCGGCAGATGTTCGGCACTTTCACCTTACGTGAGGAAAGATCCACAAACCCTTCTTGAGTAACAACGGTAGCCCCTATCGTGATAGCCTTCGCTATCAACCAAGGATCTGCTTTAGCCAAAAACTGATCTCGGTTAGCAGGGTTGTAGTGTTTAGAGGATGCTACTTTTTGAACAATATTCACATAATGCGCTTGAGTAGCCGAGTCGGTGTCATCGACAAAATGGTGTGCCCGTGAAGCGACCCATTGCGCTAACGAATCATCACCAGCCTTTAACTCCCGGCCAATCATGCCGACACTGGCAATCACCCCTTGGTTGTACTGCTGGTCTAGCCAGTCCCAATAGGCCGGGCAGAACTCCATGTCATAGTACAGGTTCTTTGCTTGAATGTAGGTGTTCGCGTCAAGCAGATATCTCACCGAGGCTCCCTAGCAAATTGGGCTATCTTTCCAGGCTTTATCCCACCGAGGAGATGGCTGGCATCCCTTAGCAACAACTGACCACTGAACGCCTCGCTCACAACAGCACTAGAGAATAGATGGCTAATTTGCGCATTTTTGACTTTGTAATAACTCGGACCACCACCCGTATCAGGACGGTTCTTATAATCTCGGCGTAGCTTTCTTACATACTCAAAGTAATCCTCTCGGCTGATGAAACCAAGAGTCTGCGCACGACGCGCGAGTACCCAAGTGCTAACATGGAAATGGGCCTCAAGATCCGCTAGGTTCTCACGCCAATCGTCATATTCATGGTGCCACATTTTACGGAACTCAGAAGCAGGGACGAGGAACTCTGCTGCGACAGCGTTACAGACTGTTTCCTCCTGCCGATGGCTACTCACTCCACCGTCAGAGATACCGGACTGGCCTATCCAGATGTGGCAGAGCTCATGGATAAGGGTAAACAACCTGGCCCCAGGAGAATCAGCGTCATTGACGAATATCAGCGGGGCATAGCTGTCTACCATCGCAAACCCTCTGAACTCCTCGACAGAGAGAGGGCGCGTATGATGACCAACGTCACTTTGGCGCATGACCAGGATGCCACAGCTTTCTACCCGCCGGACCAGGTCGCGATAGTAGTCTTCCCAGCTGCCTCTGGTCGGGTGTTCAGGGACACCCAACTTGGCTCGCATGTCCTTCACTATTTCATCAGCATCGGAGCGAGCATCAAAACGCCCAAGGATTGGGTTCGGCTCAGCAAACTGCTGCATGATATGGTCTCGGTACCACTCCTGGCGTAGCTGCATCAGCTTGATGAGATCAAGCAGCCCAGCGCTAGGGCGGCCTACCCCCTTGCCGTCAATCGTTCTCAGATCCGGAATGGGAAGCTCATCAACAGGCGGCTGCTGAAGGAAGAGATAACCGAATGGAACATAGGCCTTCTCGGCATAAGTCATCGCCTGGTTGAAGGTCAAAGCACGTTCGCCGGCCTCCCACTCAAGTAGCCGTTCCTCGGTAACCCCACATTTCTTAGCAAAATCAGTCACAGCTATGCCGGAACGCTCACGCGCCCAAATCAACATGTCTGTATTGATGCTTGCCGTTGTCATAGCCACTCGTACCTTGCTGAATTAAATATCATTGTAGAGAGCCTACCGGATGCCGTACAGAGAAGAAGGGGGCAAACGAGTACGACATAGCTCACACTTTCGCAGCATGGGCAGCTCTCAGATGAAGGAGGCACATGATACATGAAGTCACCCTTCCATCCACATAAGACCTATCAGGCCACCCAACTCTAGTCAGCAATCTACTCCTTCCACAGCCCCCTCCCCCCTGCAAATCTGTGATCCCCTCTCAAATCCCCCTTCTTTTCGCTCAACAACCAGCATCGTTTGAGATACGATTTCCGCACGATACCCAAGCTCCATGCAAGGCCTACCAATGACAAAGAGTTGTCATATGAGTACAGTTAAGAAATAGCATTTGAGACTGGAACCTAATGCAGTGGCAACATCATTAATAATAACGTTTTTTTTGGGGTGGGAGCGTAATCCCTATGGAAGAAGTAGCAACATTTCTCGCATCATTAGGTGGTGCATCCGTAATCCTAACAACATTCGTCCACTTCTTTGGGAAGATATGGGCAGATAAGATTGCACAACAGACTACAGCAAGATTCAATCAAGAACTTGAAATTGTAAGATCAAAAAGTACACTTGCCCTTGAAGATTTCAAAATACGAGCAAACCTAGAGATAAAAGACAGAGAACAATTTAGTGGAATATCACTCGAGTTTTACCAAAACTTTTTTAAAAATAGAGTCGAAACTTATTTAACCCTGCTAAAAATAAAGAATGATTATTTCAAGAACATGCATGAGGACTTTTTCACAGAGTTAACGGAAGAATGGATGTCTGTGTATTGCGATACATTTAATGAACTGAAGAGTACAATCCTTGAAAATCAACTATACGTTTCAAACGACCTAGATATAAAGTTTAACTCATTCAGAGTGGAAGCTGCTTCGTATTTAAAGGAAGCAACTATAGCAGAAGGTGAGGCCATTGGTCGTGGGGTAGATGAACATTACGCGGCTGAAGAGATAAGAAGGCCAATACTTGAGAGGTTTTACAACGATACTCATGAATTAATGAACGGCGTCTTACAGCAAATAGAAGATGATGTTAGAAAGCTCCGTTCTAGAATTGAGATTGACCGTGCATAGCAAAGGTTACACTGATTACACTAAAATATAATTAAATTTTCATTATAGCATTCCTTTAAGAGGCGATATGGTTAAGCTAACTGATGTAATTCACATTTGCAAACATGAACTAGGCCATTGGTTTACTGCTCAGCACTATGGCTTCGACGCAGATTATATTGAGATTAAATTGCACTCAAACCAATTAAGTGGGCACTCCTATTCTACACCTAGGCCGGATCTACCTACAAAACAAAGTATTTTGGATTTTCTTAAAAAACGAATATCTGTACTGTTAGCTGGTGTTGTTTCAGAAACTTTTAAAAGGAACTTTTCACAAAGTCAAATCCAAGAACTGTACTCAACCACTGCATCTGTAGACGTTGAACGAATGCATATGCTGCTTCATATAGCACGAGGAATTCAATTCAGCGGAAAAATGAACTACAAAAACATCAATAAACAGCTCGATACAATCAATGACGAGTGCTGGAAAAATGCTGAAAAAATAATAGAAAGAAATAGTGATAAAATAAATTACATAGCCACTCTAATGGCAAATGAAATAGACATAAGAAAAGAATCAACTTATCGTTTTGATAAAAAACGCATATTAACATTCATACATGAATTCAAAAACAACAAACCTGAATGATTTGGCTGACAACTGCACAAAACAAATTGCAAAACAATATTTACAATATCACAATCAATTGTTGGCATGAGGGATAATAATGCCTAAGGTTTATTCATACAACGGAGAGTTCTTGGATGCAACATACAACGTTGACACTGTTGATGGTGTGTTTGGACTGATATTGGAATCGTGGGGACCTAAAGATAGAAACCCTGAATATGCAGATGCAGTTTGCTTTATCATCCAAAGACTCAAAGAGGTAAAAGTACCATATGTTAAAGTTTATGTCATATCACGAGATTTATCAAAAACCTTACCAAATATAGAAGATAGAGCGGTAAAACTGTATGGTGATATAGACACGAAAATAAATGTAATGAATCCAAGCGCCAATGAAATTAGACTGGCAATTGGTCGTGAAGTTGGTGAGATAAAAGAACCTCAAAATATCAATTCAAAAGGCGGAAATAGATTTAAAAGAATTTTAATACACAGTCCAATTATGACTGATGAATACTGGCACACTCTTGCATCAACCATAGATAAATTATATATTTTTGAGCCAACTGCTGACCATGAAAAATTAAACCTACTTGTAGATTCTCTACTAAAACAGAAAATAGAAGAACCAACAGGCTCTATTCAGCCTAAGCAAAGCAACATAACTACGACGGTGTATCTTCGAGATCCATCTGTCAAAGCATGGGTGCTTAGCAATGCAGAGGGAAAATGTGAGGCCTGTCAAGTACCCGCACCATTCCATCGGACAGATGGTACACCTTATCTTGAAGTGCATCATTTAATACCGTTATCAGAAGGAGGAAGTGATACAATTTCAAATACGCTTGCAGTTTGCCCAAACTGTCATCGTAAACTTCATTTCAGTTTAGATAAAGAAATTCTTAAATTGGAAATAAAATCGAAAATATCAAGACTAATGAGAGTATGATTTTCGGTCATTAATTAAATGAAGTGCCAGGAGTTCTATAATGCTAGATTCACAATTTAAAAGAGACTAACCCACCGTGTATAAATATTTTTCATTCTCAGAATACTCAATATCTAACCTACTCAACCATGAACTATACATGAGTCATTTTGAAGCATTCAATGACCCATTTGAATGTAGTTGTGAGGTACTCTCTGGCTTCCCAAAAATAACAGAACAATCATCCAGACTTAAAGAAATAATAAATGCATGGGGATTTGAGGATGTATCAGATCACATTGCGCTTGAAAACTATGATGATTATGCTGACAGCTTGGAATTATCAGAACCAGTTGTAGCCACCATAATTGATAGAGCAAGGATTAGCTGCTTTAGTAAAGATGCTGACAGTTTGTTAATGTGGTCACATTATGCAGATGGACTAAGAGGGTATTGTATTGAATTCAATCCAGAGTATATATTATCTAGTAATGAAGAGAACCTTGTAATTATGGACGTATTATATGAAGATGCTCCACCAAAAATTGACACTGCTGTAATGGCTGTGATACATGATCAAATTACATTCCATCAGGAAGCCATTCACAGCACAAAAATAATGATGGAACATCTTGGAGAAGACAAGCAACAAGAATTAGGTTGGTACGAAGATGCTCTCGGCAAATCATTCAACTCTCATGATGAAATATACCAAAAAATGCTCGCGACCAAGCCAACATGCTGGAAATATGAAAATGAAGTTAGAGTGATTTGCCAAGCTAAAAACTTCGAAATAAAGTCGCACTTCCTAAAATACCCTATCAACGCAATAAAAAGTTTCACTGTAGGTGAGAAAATGCCTAGAAAGAAAATGGAAACCCTATACAACATAATAATTACCCATTTTCCTCATGCAAATATTTACATAGCAGAGAAAATCCATGGTGCTTTTGAACTTTCAATAAAAGAATACAATCCCTTCTCCTTCGACGAAATATTGTGAAATTATTCCATGTTTTCATTTAAATTACGAACGTATAACAACCGCAACTCCTTGGCGAGCCTTTTCAGCCAGCACAACATCTAACTCTGAGGTAACCTCATCTGCTGGCACATTGCGACACCGCAGAAAGACCCTAGCCTCTGCCTCCATCTCACACGCCCGGTAAGACACCAGGCCCCCACCCACCGGGGTGGCCCGGGAAGCCGGGCTCCGTTGCTGGATTGCAGCCCTCACCTCTGCCGGCCGCGGCGCAAACTGCCGATCAGCATCCTCCCCAAGCCGCAGCACCGCCTCGCGAATCTGCTGCGCGTTGAAGCCCCTAAGCAGGCTCCCCCAAGCCAGCGCTACGCCGCGGGCATTGCTGTCCAGCTGGTTGGCACTGGCTGGCCAGAGCCCGGCCATCAGCGGCAGCAGCTCCTCGGCCAGGAATACCGACATGCGGGCACTGACCTGCAGCGTGTCTCCTGGTGCGCCCAGGGCCGTCGTCTCGTTAGAGCGGAGTGCTGTCGTCATAGACCCCCCTCCCCGACTCTCTGAGTGCCTTAGCGGCCTGCTGGGCCGCCTGTAGGTTTTCCAGTGGCTTGCGCTGCGCAGTGGTCCGGAACGAGCTGGCAGCCCGGCGTATCCAGTTACGCCAGGTCTTCTCCCAGTCCAGCTTGACTGCCTTGGCGCCGGGCAGCGCCTGCCAATAATCCGCGAACGTGGCCGCCTCCAACAGGATCCGCTCCCTGGGGAGGCCAGTCTCCTGGATAGCCCACCTCCCCCACTCGCCTGGAAGCACCCAGTCGTTCGGCAAGCGTGTACCTCGTCGTGGCGGCCCACTGTCTGGGCGTTTGTCCCCTTGGGGGGATACAGGGGGGATCTTTGGTTCAATGACTGGATCTAAAGAGTGACTGATTCTATGTGCAGCTCCTGCACTAGGGGTCTGTGCATCTGCTGCACATACCATGTGAATCTCCTGCACATTTGGATGTGCAGCCCCTGCACTATCAAGTGTCAGGATATATACGTTGGATCGCTTACCTGCAGGCCCAATGCGAGAGCTCTTTTGCAGCAACCCTGTCTCACAAAGCGCATCAATATGGGTAATAACTGAACGCCTGGATATCTCACACTGATCGGCAATATGCTGATGAGAAGGCCAGCATTCGCCAGTATCGCTGGCGTTGTCCGCCAGCTTGATCAGCACGAGCTTTCGTAATGGGTTGCCTACCTTGATGCTCATGGCCTTTGCCATCAGTAGCATGCTCATGCCGCCACCCCCATTGCTACCGCCGCCGCGACGACTGGCCCCCATTGCGTGGCCATTGCATCAGCCCACCCTTGGTAGGTTTTTGCACGCGCCATGGCACGGCCTTCCCCTGGGCTCAGCCTGTTCTGGCCGCTATCGGTTTGGTTACCCCAACGCGGCAGTGCCTTACCACTCGGTTGTGGAACCATGCGAGGTTCAACTAGGTGTGTTGGAAGAAGATCCGGCAGCCCCTTGAGGGCCAGTCCTGTGGCCTTGCTTGCATCGTGCCCATACTGGTGGGGCTGAATGACTTGGGTTGGGAAGTTTGAGCGGAACCCATACCGGATCAAATCGAGGCGCTTATTGATTGCGCCGATCGCTGGATTTTCTATGGCAATGAACGGGATGGGGGCCGCTGCCAGTGCTTCGACAAAGATCAGAGCCATCTCACGCGCTGCACGCCGGGCCGGGCCCACGAGAGTGCCCGGCTTGACCCGCTGATGATACGGGCCATCCCCATATGCCCACTCAGCAGAGCAGGTCAGAAAGGTGCAGTCCGGATGGGCGATCATGAGGTCCCACCCCCACCCCATCACACTCAGAGCATCCCCACGAATATGCGGACCCGGTACTTCAGAATCCACTAGGTCACACGACCACGCATCGTGGCCAGCATTGATGAACGCATCGCGGATGACTCCAAATCGTTCACAAACAATGAGCACCTTCATGCCGCCACCTTCCCTTTCTTCTTATCTTCTCTCGCCTGCTGGCGCTGTTTCTTCTGGACCAGCTTGGCCATGCGCTTGGCGACCCGCAGACACTCCGAGAACACGGCCCCCTTCCGGAAGGCTGGTGTCTTTTCGTAGTGGCTAACTGCCTCTTTGCAGGCCAGACGGGTTGCGTCATCGGAAAAACCGTCAGCGAGTAGGAGCCGACGCACATTCAACTCGATGAATTCACTAGGATGCATGGCGCACCTCCTGCTCGGTGTAGGCACAGGCCGGGCACTCAAATGCGTGATCATCGGTACCGGATCGCTGCTCACTGCCGCACAGCGGGCAATGGTCGAGATCATGCGGCAATGGGTGGCCCCCATGGGCCATGGTTGAATTGGTCATTGGATGGGTCCTGGTTTGTAAAGCCCGATGGTGAGGCGGGCCAAGGAAATTAGGCGCTAGGCTGGCTCTCGGCACGTTCAAGGGTGCGTGCCTCAAGCTCGCGGGCCAGGCGAACAGCTTGGCGGTCGGTGCCGGCGGCGTGGGCGGTCGAAATCAGCGGCTCATCGAGGGCCAGGGCCAGCTCATGCATGACCGATTTCAGGATGATGTTGTCCCGATCGCTGACATGCTGGGATGCCGGGCGCGGCGGACGGAGTTGCGTGGTCATGGGTTACCTCCCGAGGACGAATTTGATGAGTTTTTGCAGGGGGCGCAGGGGGCGCTCCTCGTTGTAAGCGGCCTCGTCTTCCGGGCTGAACTGGAGCAGGCCGCGCTCGGGCAGGCCGAAACCATCCAGGATCTCCTCGACGGTAACGGGTGGGTATCCCTGGTCGAGCAAGCTCCGATTGGCCCGTTTGACGGCTCTCGCCAAGATTTGTGGCTCATGTTGAGATATGGCCTTGAGCAGGATCAGCAGCGAGGTGCGGGCAAATGCGGTTTCTGTCATGTGCAGTTCTGCGCCGACCTCCTGCCACACTTGGCGTTGGCCCGGCGTGGCACGGACACGCAGCGGTGACAGCGTGTCGAGTTTTTCGTGATCGGGGAGCGATACTCTTCCCATGGTGTTGGTCCTCTGTGTTTGGTGGTAAAGCTGGCCGGTGGTCAAGCGGCCTGCTGGGTGGGGAGCTCCTGGATTTTGTTCAAGAGGGGGTAATCCTCCAATTCCAGGCGCAGTTCACCATTGCTGGCGATGACAAAGCTGACTGCGTGCTGTGCCGGGATCACATCGCCCCACTTCACGGCGAGGCTGCGGGAGATGCCGATGGCTTTCATTGCACGGGCCATGTTGCCGAAATACTCAATAACTTCGCGTTTCTTCATTGGTCGGGTCCTTGGTATTGGTCATTGGCAGTCCGTTCACTATCGTAACCACCAATAACTCATCATTCAACAACCAATGAGAACATCATGCGTCATAAAATTTGTTCATAATCGATAACTTGCAGCAGGCGACATGAAACCTTCATTTAACGAACGAGTCAGAGCGAGCATGGAAGAGCAAGGTCTTGGCGTCTCCGAGGTAGCCAGGAGGGCAGGTATATCCAAATCCCTGGTATCGAACCTTCTAAGCAACCCTCTGAAAGACGTTCGGGTTTCCACCTTATTCGGACTTGCAAAGGCTCTGTCTAAAGATCCCATTGAGCTGTACACCGGCCGCCCGTCTATTGAGGTGGTTAGTGACTTGGTGAATAGCGTTTATCGGATTCCTGTGTTCACCATTGATGAGGTGCTGCAACATCCGACTGACTCACTTCCTCTTGTCAGCTCAGACCGGATGCTTCTCACCGAGATGCCTGGTGCGCTTATTGGGGTTGAAGCCCCAAACGACCAGCTATCCAAGCAAGGTATCGTGCAGGGTGATGTTTGTGTGATCGATCTCGGGGTTAACACGATTGAAGCCGATGCCGTGCTTTTAGTGCAATTAAGTCGAGCTAACCAAGCCAAGCTTCTTAGGGCTATACCGGCCATAGAGGGATGGGCCTTTGGCGTTGATGATGAACGCCTTCCGGTCATCTCCGCTAAAGATGTGATCATCCTTGGGAGGATGGTAGAGCGTAGAGGCTAATCCATCGCCCTATGACCAGCTAACCCACGGCCAATGGCCACCTGTTAACCCTGCTCAAGAAGCCCCGCTACTAAGCGGGGCTTTTTTTTATTTGAAAAATTCACGATCGTGTATTGACCAATCGTTCCCGATCGATAGCAATCATTTCCGTCAACTATCGAGAACGCCCTGATGGCAACCCGATAAACGCGATACAAAACAACCTAAAGCCAGTTTCAACCAGACCAGAGGACCAACCATGAAAATCAATGACCCTGTGCAGTACACCAACCCCCGTACCCGCGTCACCGTGCCGGCCGTGATCACCGATATCACTGACCTCGGCAAACGCCGCGGGGGTGGCCTCTTCTACACCGTCAAGACCGAGGCGGGTAAGGAACATCGGGCCCGTGCAGCCAGCCTGCAAGCAGCTGCGTAGCGAGTCGCTCCCGCCAAGAGCGGGAGCACTCAACCGCATGAGCATTGGCTCAGTGCTCAACCGGTTGAAACGCATCATCGACCCCCGGCAACAGGACCCAGCCCCAACCAGGGCAGCAGTGAAAGCGCCTGACCAGCGCGTAAGAACGACAAAGCCCCGCACAGGGCGGGGCTTTGTCGGACCAGGGTACCACCCCCAGTCATTGCGCCGGGGGACCAACCCCGGCAACAGGACCCATCCAAGCCAAAGCAAGGAAGGGAGCTAACGAGGACCAACTCGTCAACAGGAGCAAATGTACCATGACCAAGCGCATTTTTTCCAGAGCCGCAAAACGTGCGGACCAGATCATCACCGTCATCGCTGACCGCCTGAATGGTAACGCAGCCCGCCGCCGGGCCATCAAGCAGCGCCTGCACCTGGCCATGATGGCCACCGAGCAGCACCACATCGTCGCCGCCCGTGCCGCCCAGAAGCGATCGGCTGGCATCACCAAGCACGGCGCCCTCCTCCACTGGCGGGCCGAGTTCCACCGCAACGCCGTCTGACCCGGGTCTGGCGCTTCCCTCATAGCGCCGTAGCCAAAGCCTCTTTCTCAAGCACCGCAAGGATGCTTTGGCTTCGCTCACGCCAAATTCGGCTGGGCTCGCTCTTTAACAACCAGGACAGGGCAGTCACCGCACGCAATCTGCTAGCCCGGCAGATCGCCATTAACCCGTCGAACCGGAACATGGCGCTGATAAAGGTGACAGGGTGCCGGCTTGCGAGCCGGTATCCACCAGATGCTGGCTACCGGCGCCTGATGGATACTAACTTTTATACCTAACGAAGCTGCTTCGGCTTGGACGAATTGTTAGTCAGCACCTTCGTCCGAAATCCATTCGTTGCTCTTGGCTGGCGGGACAGTAATTTCGATCACTTCTGGGCCGTACTTGAGCGCCAGCAATCGTTCTCGATAAAGGTAGAAAGCTGACTTACACACCTTATCTGTGTAGTAAGCATTGAATCCGCCGCTAATCACAGCCCCGGCGGCTGGAATTACGTTGGCCAATTTTGCCTTGGTTAGGTCGATACTGAGAGATTTTGCTATCGACTTCACTACCTGCACAAACATGTAATCTTCCAGCTTGTCCCAAGTTTTTTTCAGTGCAACGTCTCGTGCGATCTTAACGAGATGAGCAAGAGCAACCTGCTTGCCACGGTCGGAAGAACTAGAGGCCAGAGCTAAAACATTCAAGGCGAACAATCGTTCTTCTTGCGACGTCATTTCAAAGCCACAGTAGGTGCCGTATTCCCCGATAGCACGGAGATTCAAGGCTGTAAGGGCAAAAAGGTCAGCTGGAATCGTGGCAAGAGCAACCGCGGGACTTAATACAGCGGCACCACCTGCAGCTGCTCCCTCAACTAGAGCAATACCTTCGTATTTTGTATCTAGCCAGCCGATGGCTTTGTCTACCACCTGAAGATCCAGAAGTGGAATATGTTCGAGACTTGAAATTTTTCGCTTGGAAACGTCAGAAAGCTCTTCAAAAATTGCGTCTGGCCTCACTGACCACTGAGATGCATCGTTAACCAAGTTGACAATGCCATTCATCGCATTGGTGCAAGTGGTTGTGAATCCTGGTACTTGGTCTACAACTTGCCCCGCGAATTCAAAAGGCCTGCCGACATAATTCATCGCCTTGTCATACCAGGTCTGCTGCGGATTTTTCCACGCGTGAATCTGTAAGAGTGCGCGTTTTTCGTAGTCTGACAGCATGCTCAACTCCATTGAAAAGTCACAATTTAATAAGCGACACGCAGCCGCCAATCCACAGCAAAAATATGCCGTATATACCGAATAACTTGCTCCGATGCTATTATGAAATGGTCGTATTATCAATAGGTTAGTGGCATCCTCTGAAAAAAAACTAGGTAATCCGCAGAGGGCAAAAGCATGTAATGCCAAACCTGGTAACGATATGCTATCCATTCATTTATTGAGCTATCTGGTAGCAAACGCCGCAATTAGTTAAACCTTTTGCACACTCAGCCCCCGGCCCTCGCGCCGGTTTTTTTGTTTTGACCACCACAGGACCCAGACCATGAAAAAGCGTACCGACCAGAGCAACCTGACCATCCCCCCGCTCAATGACGCATGCCGCAAGCGCCTTCGCCTGTTGCGGGAGCGCCTCGGCCTTAGCCGGCCGAAGTTCGCCGATATGTTGGGCATCCCGCCCACCACGCTCAAGAACTACGAGCTGAACTACCGGGAAATCAGCGGCGGCACCCTGCTGCTGATAGCGCAGCACCCCGAGATCTCTTCCCACTTCACCTGGTTGACCACCGGCCAGGGGAAAGAGCCCGTGACGCAAGGCTAACCTGCAAGAGGAGATCGTAATGCCACTTCAGACGGATAAAGGCGAGCCACTTCTGGTCTTCCAGCTCACAAGTCGTGACGGGAGAGTCATCAACATCTACAGCAATGGCTTCATCGATGGTGATGGGGCGGCGGAGTTCAACTTCGTCAGGAACTACTTCACCCCTCGATTCGATGCGATCAGAGGGTTACTCGCTCGAGTGCAGGAAAAAGGGATCCCCGATGACGAGCTTGAGCGAATTTTCGCTGGCTTTTGAGGGCATCTCGCAAGGCTCCGCCTTAAGCGCCAACGCTATAGGTTCAAACTCATCAGACAGAAAGTAAGTCACCTGCTTATGGTCATCACTGAGAACCGAGAACACCTTGTGCGCAACAGTGCCCTGACCAATTAACACACTGTCCCACTGAGCAATTTGCTTGTATTCGGCACTGCTAGTGCTGTCCGTGACCACCATAAACCACGCCATAACGCCTCCAGCAAATGAAGCGTCAAATGATTCCAAATTAACGTTTCTTGCTGCTGATTACCACCAGGACCCAGACCAAGGACCAAAACCATGAAGCCACTGACCGAGGCCCAGTTGATGGGCTTTCGCGGCGCGATGGTGCCACCCACCCGCCGCAAGTACCACGTAGACGCCGCCCCATCCGCCGAACAGGCGCGGATGACCCGCAACAAAGCCTCCGCCCGCCGTGCCATCGAGGAATATCACGAAGCGCGAGCCCTGCGACTGGAAATGGAGATGTAACCATGACCAACGAAACCGCCCTGCTCGAGAGCCAGGAAGCTGAGGCCAACGCCAAGACCGAGTGGATCGCCGAGTGGAGTGCAACGCACCGCCCCCTGCTACTGGCCGGTCAGCTCGAAACCGACCCAGCCACCCTGCTGGGCGAGCTGAACGACGGCCAGCACAGCCACTACAACCAGGCCATCTGGATGATGGTACACGACGGCGAGCAAGCACCGCTGGTGCAGTTCATTGACCAGGTGATCGATGCCGGGCTGGCCGAGCTCGCCCAGGACGCCTGGCGTAGTCACCTCGCCGCCCTGCACGACGCCATGAGCGACGAGCAGTTTGAGAAGTATCAGCAGAGGGATGCCGCATGAATGCCGCCGTCGATACCATCAATGCCCTACAGGATGGCCTCTCCGCAGGCTGGCTAGACCTGCTGGGCGCTGGCATTTCAGCCCTGCCGCAAGGGTTGGTGCTTGGCCTCACAAACGAGCAGTACCACTCCGGGCCCGGGATCAGCAAATCCCAGCTCGACGACATCGCCGAGAGCCCCGCCACCTACATCTGGCGCAAAAGTGCGCCGGTCGATGAGGAAAAGCTCAAGGCGCTGGACATGGGCACCGCCCTGCACTGCCTGCTGCTGGAGCCGGAAGAGTTCAAGGATCGCTTCATCATCGCCCCTGAGTTCAACCGCCGCACTAACGCTGGCAAGGAAGAGGAGAAAGAGTTTCTGGCCAATTGCGCCGAGCTGGGCAAGACCATCATCTCGTTCGAGGATGACCGAAAACTGCAGCTGATGCGCGAAAGCGTGTTCGCCCACCCGGACGCTCGCTGGCTACTGGAACAGGACGGGCTCTGCGAGGGTTCGCTTTACTGGACTGACCGAGAGACAGAAGAGCTCTGCCGCTGCCGCCCAGACAAGAAACTCAACAACTTCCCCATCCTCGCCGACGTGAAGAAGGTGGACGACATGGGCCGCTTTGAGCGCCACATTGAGGAGTTCCGCTACCACGTTCAAGACGCGATGTACTCGGATGGATTTCGCGAGATATACGGGGAGACCCCGGAATTCATCTTTATCGCGGTCAGTTCTTCAATCGAGTGCGGCCGCTACCCGGTGCGGGTTCGCCCGCTGGAGTGGGAGTGGAAAGAGGCAGGCATAGACCTGTACCGCCGCGACCTGCGCAAATTCCACGAGTGCCGCGTCAATAACGACTGGCACGACCTGATACCACTTACTCGCCCGGCATGGGCAAGGAGAGCAGCGTGAACCAAGTCGTATCAAACCCATTTGGCGCGGTAAGTCAGCGCCAAGAGCAGGGGCTGGTAGCCGTAGAGCAGCAGCGCGCCATCCAAGAGGTGCAAGCCGCCATGGTGATCGCCAAGAAATTCCCCCGCAACCCTGTCGAAGCAACGGACCGCATACTGCAAGCCTGCTCCCGCCCCACCCTCGCAGAGGGTGCACTCTATAGCTACAGCAAAGGAGGGGCCGATGTGACAGGGCCCAGCATCCGGCTGGCAGAGGCGCTCGCTCAGGCGTGGGGAAATATGCAGTTTGGCATCCGCGAGCTGGAGCAGCGCAAGGGTGAGTCCATCGTCGAGGCGTTTGCCTGGGATGTGGAGACCAACACCAAGCAGGTGAAGATCTTTACCGTCCCCCACATTCGCCACACCAGTCGCGGCCAGAAACGTCTGGAAGACCCCCGCGATATATACGAACTGGTGGCAAACAACGGTGCTCGCCGTTTGCGCGCTTGCATTCTAGGGGTGATCCCGGGCGATGTGATAGAGGTTGCTCAACGACAATGTGAGGTCACCCTGAACACTCACGCCGACACAAGCCCTGAATCCATCAAACGCATGCTGGATATATTCGATGCCGAGTTCGGCGTCACCTCCGAGCAGGTCCAAGCCTATCTTGGTCGCAGGGCAGATGCCATGCTGCCCGCCCAATACGTCCAGATGCGCAAGATTTACGCCTCTCTGCGTGATGGAATGAGCAAACCAGGTGACTGGTTCAAATCGAAAGAGGAGGAGAGCCAACCAGAGAAAAGTCGTGCTCTGGATGCCATGCGTGGGCAAAACTCCCCCCCTGTCACCATGGAGGGAAGGCCAGCATCAGATGCGGCGACCGAGCCTCACGCTCCCACCGAGGTTGACCACTCAAGCGCCTACGCCGACCATTGCGCCGCCATCGAGGGGGCCAGCGATACCGTCGAGTGGCAGCAGGCCTACACCACCGCCTGGACCTGGGCGAACGAAACCGGCGACCAGAACATCATTGCCGGTATCAAGCAGATCGCCGGCGAGCGCAAGAAGCAGCTCGGCGCCGGGCGCAGCACCCAGCAGTAACCAACAAGGCCCGCTCACTGCGGGCCTTTTCATATCCAAGGACCCGCCATGACCGAACAAGCCAAGACCGACAACACCCAAGCCCAGCTCGTTGTCATCGAACCCACCACAGCCGTCGCCCTGTTCACCGAGGGCCAAGGCATTGCTGAACTGCTGGCCGACATTCGCCAGAAGGCAACTAGCCTGGTGCCCGACATCACCACCGCCAAGGGCCGCAAAGAGATCGCCAGCATCGCCCATGCAGTCGCACGCACCAAGACTTACCTGGACGGGCTCGGCAAGGAGCAAACGGACAAGTTCAAGGAGATCCCCAAGCGCATCGACGCCAACCGCAAACAGATCCGCGACACACTAGACGCCCTGAAAGACGAGGTGCGCGCCCCGCTCACCCAATTTGAAGAAGCCGAGACCGCCCGGGTCACCGCTCTGCAAGACCGCCTAACCATGCTGAAAGACCTTGGCGATTCAGGCACTCACGAGTTCTCCGCCACCGATCTGCAGACCATGCTGCAGGAAGTCGAACAGACCGCACTGGACGACACCTGGCAAGAGCTGCTGCCCCAGGCGACCGTCGCCAAGGAGCTCGCAGCCAAGCGCCTCGGCGACGCCCTGGCGGCCCGCCAGAAGTACGAAGCCGAGCAGGCCGAGCTGGAGCTGTTACGCCAGAAGCAGGTCGAACAGGATCGCATCGACCGCGAGCGCCTGATAGCCGAACAGGCCGCAGAGCAAGCCCGCCTTCAGGAAGAGAATCGCCAGCGCCTGGAGCGTGAAGCCGCCCAACACCGTGAGCAGGAGGCACAGCGCCAAGCCCAGGCCGCCCGCGAGCGTGAGGAGCAAGCCAGGCGCGATGCCGAAGCCGCCAAGCTGGCCCGCCAGCAGGCCGAAGCCAACGCAGCGCGCCAGGCAGAGGAGGCAACCACCCGCGCCGCCGAGCTGGAGCGCCAGCGCATCGAGTTGGAACAAACCCGCAAACAGCAGGAAGAGCATCGTCGCACCGCCGATGTGGAACACCGCCGCACTATCCACAACGCCATTCTGATGGACCTGATAGGCCTGGGAATTGAGGAAGAAAAAGCCATCAACCTTATCAAGCACATCGCCAGCAACAAGATCGACCACCTGGCCATCAACTACTGACCACAAGGTGAAACAAGGAGTAATACAAAGATGGCCGACTACCGCGGCTCCACCACACAGACCAACACCCGAGACATGACCCAGACCCCGCTTTGGTTATTCCGGGCTCTGGATCTGGAGTTCAACTTCTCCCTCTATGCCGCCGCCCTGCCGGAAACGGCGCTCTGCCAAAAGTACCTGACGCCGGATATCGACGCCCTGAACGTGGACTGGGGAGACTTTATCAGCCCATCGGTGCGGGCCCCATGGGCCTGGCTCAACCCGCCCTGCTACAACATTGGCCCCTGGGTGGAAAAGGCCATCGAACAGCAGGGGCGCGGCATTGGCACCGTCATGCTGGTCCCCCAGGACACCAGCACGGAATGGTACCCCGGTGAGCGCGCAAGCGAGGTCCGCCATATCACCGGCTACCGCGATGTCAACGGAAAATGGCGCAACGGCCGGGTGAGCTTCATCAACAAGGCCACCGGCGAGGAGATGAAGGGCAACCCCAAGGGATCCATGCTCCTCATCTTCGCCCCAGGCTGGCGTGGCGTCTGCCGGATCCGCGATGTCAGCAAGCTCACCTTACTACTGGCCGGAGCAGAGCCCATCAGCGCGGCAGCCTGATACCCCCACCCCATCCACCGCTGGCCACACAGAAACGGTGGATAACTCATAGGACTCCCATGCAAAAGACAGAAAGCCCCTACTGCGGTGCAGTAGTCATTGGGCTCGGTGTCGTCATGCCCGATCCCAAGCATCCCGGCAAGTTCATCCTGCCCGGCGGCGCAACCTGTGACCGGCAAACCGCCGAGGCCGCTGCCAAGAAGATCCACGACCTGCAGGCCAAGAAAGCCCGCAACTAACCGACCAACAACAGGACCCAGACCATGTGGTTTAAAAACCTTCAAGTTTACCGCTTCACCCGCCCGTTCGATTTGACCACCGAACAACTGGAAACCCAACTGGAGGCGTGCGCCTTCACCCCTTGCGGCAGTCAGGATATCTCCCGCTTCGGCTGGACCCGCCCCCTCGGCAAGCTCGGCAGCACCCTAACCCATGCCGCCGCCGGCCAGATCCTCATCTGCGCCCGCAAGGAGGACAAGATCCTGCCGTCCTCCGTCGTCAAGGAGGCGCTGGCCGAGAAGATTGAGGCCGTAGAGACGGAGCAGGGTCGAGCCCTCAAGAAGAAAGAGAAGGAGGCCCTCAAGGAGGAGCTGCTGCACACACTACTGCCGCGGGCATTCAGCCGCACCGCCAACACCTTTGCCTGGGTCAACCCGGCCGACGGCCTGCTGATGGTCGATGCCTCCTCCGCCAAGAAAGCGGACGATATGCTGGCCCTACTGCGCAAGTCCATCGGCTCCCTGCCGGTGGTGCCGGTGGCGCTCAAGAACCCGCCCGAGATCACCATGACCGCTTGGCTGCAAGAGGGAAACCTGCCGGCCGCCTTCACCCTAGAGGATGAATCCGAGCTGCGCAGCGCCATGGAGTATGGCGGGATCGCCCGCTTCAAGCAGCAGGACCTAATGACCGACGAGGTGAAAAACCACCTCGCCAACGACAAACTGGTCACCAAACTAGCCATGAACTGGGGTGAGCGCATCAGTTTCCTGCTGGGTGATGACCTCGCCATCAAACGCCTCAAGTTCAGCGAGGACCTGCGCGAACAGAATGACGATGTGACGAGCGAGGACCCGGCCGCGCGCCTGGATGCCGACTTCGCCCTGGTGACCGGTGAGCTGGCCCAGTTCATCCCTGCATTATTTACCGCTCTAGGTGGTGAAGTGATGTTGATTGAGTCTTAGCTAGGGCTTTGTTCTAATGGGCCAGAAGCCCATCTGCAACCGGTTAGACTTAAAATACGAGAAGGTAACCAAATTATGTCAAGGCAAGACCACAATAAAATCCACCAACATCAGTCAGCCAAGACCAGGGTGTTAAAGCAAAAGAAAATGCTCATCGGGGGGGCGCTCTCCATCGCAGCCGTCTGCTGGGTACCCACCGCTTTTGCTTGGGAAAATGGTTTTAAAAGCTTGGGATGGGATGATACGACCTCTACCGTCCTGAAACAGGTGACGGATGTAAAACCGGTAATGGGTTATCCCATGGGGGATGCCAATTCCATCAGAGCAACCCCCAAACCTAGCATCGGATTCCTCGACATACACGCCATCAAACCAACCCGATATGACTTCTTTAAAGATCGACTGGTTAAGGTCTCCTTCCATGTGGCCAGCTATCACGACGATTCCCCTGCTACGGCCGAAAAGGCGAAAGCCGACTATGAGCGTATTAAACAGCAGATTGCCACGGGCCTTGGTGTGACCGCAAAAGACACTTACATCACTGATCCCAAACAACCATTTTTCGCCTGCATCTCTTCCGAAGATTGTGGAAGGTGGGCATCTACTTTTAAAACCAAAGACTCCACCGTGGATATGGTGCTTGAACAAGTTGGAGAAGAAGATACCCCGCTTACCGTGTCAATCACCCGGAAATTGGAGGACTAATTCGCCATATCGCCATTTAGCCATGGCTTGATCTTGGCTTAATCTGATTCCGCGGCTGGAAAGCATAGCCGGCGAACCAATCTTGCTCCCTCGGATTTGGGGAGCAAGAAATAACGGCCCTTCCTTCAATCCAGTTGGCGCCCCATCCTCGACAACAGGAGGGCCACGCCATGCAACAACTTCAACTGACCATCGACCAGGACAGCCAGCTACTCAACGAGCTGGTCAGTACCGTGCGCTCCCCCACCCTTTCCCGATCGGCCAAGCTCGCCGAGATCGGCCGCATCCTAGCGCACTTCGATCTGCCTATCGAAGCGCCCCGGGTTGCCGGCCAGCTCTGGAGCGCCACCGAGCTGGGCAAGGAGCTGGGGGTCAGTGCACAAGCCATTGGCCGGCTGGCCAACCAGCACAAACTGAAAACCACCGAACTGGGAGAGTACCGCCTTGACCAGGCAGCCAACTCCCGCAAGCAAGTTCAAACCTTCTACTACAACCACCGTGGGCGTCACCGGCTTACGGAACTACTGCTAACGAGGACCAACGATGCAAGCCCAAGACTTGTTGAAACAGCTGACAGACCACCTGGATTACGGACGACAAATGGGGGATGAGCTAAACCGATTAAGGGACGAGCTTGACCAGATCAAAAACGAACTATCGGAGCTCAAACGTGGTGGGACTGACGAGGGATGGATGGCACTAAAGCAAGCCGCCACAAGAATCGGGCTCTCGACCGATGCATTGGCTCAGCGATTCCGGCGAGGTATCTATCCGGAGGGTGTGGTTTGGCGTAAAGAAGGCAACCCTGACAACCCCAAGTGTCGGTATCTCGTACACCTGGCATCCCTCCGAAGACACATGAGCACCCAGGTAAACTAAGCCATGGCGATATCTCAGAAAGCTCGAAAAATGCTGGACTCATCACCTGGAGTCCACATTCATGGTGGCCAGCTTCGGCTGGCCTTCAAACTACCGGGCCAAAAAAACCTCTGCCGTAAATCGCTCGGTTTGCTTCCAACAGAGGCAAATATTCTCTATGCCTCGAACAAACTCGCAGCCATCAAGATCGACATTCAATGCGGGTTCTACAGCACAAACGAATCAGCATTTTGGGTCAAGCACTTTCCTGAATCAGTACCGGCTACCGAACCGATCAAGCAGTTCACCCTCCAAGACTATTTTTCCATCTACCGTGATAGCCGACAGATGGATTTATCCTACTCATCACTGCAAAAAATAAGGAGTGCGGAAAGATTCGTGGCCGAGGCGCGTATTTTAAAAAATGACATTGCCACGATTACTCACCGAGATTTGGAGCGCCTTCGAAACGATGCCTTGCAGACAAGAAAGGTCGGCACAGTACAGGAATATTTCAGGGTCATCCGTGCAGTATTCGAAGAGGCGCTGAAAGATGAGGTGATCGACGAATCACCCTTCATGCGACTACGCCGTCTGCGACAAAGTGACGAAGCGCCAGAGCTCCGAGTTGAGCCGTTCACTCGAGAGGAGCTTTCACGCCTGCTGGCCGTTACCAACATCGAGAACCACCGCTTGATGATCGAGTTCCTCTTCTGGACAGGGATGCGGCCGGGCGAGATGAAAGCTCTTGCTTGGGAAGACATCGACATGAATGAGGGCTTGCTCAAGGTACGATACAACATCAATCGCCTGGGACATCTCAAACCACCCAAAACGCTCGCGGGGTACAGAACTATCGAATTATTGCCGTCGGCAATGGCAGTGCTAAAACGCCAGCGCGAGTTGACCTTCATGCTGCCGGCCAGAGCTGAAATCCTATACATGCGCCATAACAAACAACGAGAGGAAATGCGAAGGAGAGTGTTTTTAGGGAGGGAGAATATGCCTTACGTAAGGCCTGAGCTATTTACTGCTCCAGGGTACTGGGCAGGGCTGCTAAGAAAAGCGCAGCTGACACATCGAGAACCGTATCAGCTACGCCTCATTACTCCTGATGGCGGGAGCACACCCAGCCTATCTGGCCAAGCAACTTGGACACAAAGACTGGGGGATGATCCGCACCATATATGCCCAGTGGGTCAGCAACGACAATCCGGATTACCGGAACGAGTTGGCGGAAAAACTGGGGCAAGATGACCCATATACGACCCACAGGCAAAGCAACAAAGCATAAGCTATTAATTTTAAAGGGATAAAACCCTTAGAACGGCATCTTGAAGCCAGGGGGCAGTTGCATGCCACCGGTCAGCTCGCCCATCTTGCTCTTGTTCTGCTCTTCCACCCGGCGCACGGCGTCGTTGACGGCGGCGGCGACCAGATCTTCCAGCATCTCCTTGTCATCTTCCATCAGGCTGGGATCTATCTCGATACGGCGCACGCTGTGGCTGCCGGCCATGGTGACCTTGACCATGCCAGCGCCGGCTTCGCCGACGACTTCCATCTGAGCCAGCTGCTCTTGCATCTTCTGCATGCGCTCTTGCATCTGTTGGGCCTGTTTCATCAGGTTACCCATTCCACCTTTACCAAACATAGGTCGTCTCTCGTCTTGAAATCCGGCATCCAGCGCCGGGCTGTGGGCTTGTTCTACCCCGGATATGGGGGCAGCCAAAAGATTTTTCAACCGGGACTCGGGTCCCGGCATGGGATTTAACTCTTAGCGCTCAGCGGCTCAGGGGCTCGATGCTCTCGGGATGGAGCACGGCGCCGAAGCGCTGCTGCAGGAACTGCACGTTGGGATCGTCCGCCAGATCCCGGCTCACCTGCTCACGCACCCCCAGATAGAGGCGATGCTCGATCTCGAGCGGCGTCTCCCGCGCCGGATCCGTGCCCAGGGTCACCTCGACACGCACCGCCTGTCCGAACTCCGGGCCTATGATACCGGCCAGATCGGCCAGGGCTCTGTCGCTGACCAGATGGCGCTGCTCCGGCTTGAGCACCAGGGACACCAGCTCCCCCTGCCGGGTCATCACAGAGTTGATGGCGAGCTGACGCAACCGGCCACCGACCCCGGTGCGGGCGATGAGCTCGGCCCAAGCGTCGCCGCAATTGACCAGCAGGGAAGAGGGGATCAGGCGAGCGATCTCCTCCCCCTCCGCCGGCTGGGCGTCACTCTCCAGCTCATCCCAGTCGATGGTCTCCATCACCTGGGCGGTCGTGGGCTGCGCATTTTCGGGCACAGCAATTTCGGGCACAGACAGAGGCGTCGCAACCGGCGTTGCCGGTACAGCGGCGACGGTAGCAGCGGCAGCGCTGGCGGGTGCGCCGTCCAGATCCCAGGGGGGCAAGTCATCCGAGGCGGGATTGGCCTTCTGCGCTGCACTGGGCGCTGGCGCCGCTTGCGCTGCGGGGGCACTGGCCGGCCCGTCGCCAAAGCCCTGACTCAGATACTCCTCGTAATCGCTGCTGCTGTCGTCATAGGCCTCGAGGGGCGGCAGATCCTCATAGCCCGTCATGGGCCCGCCATAGGCGGGCGCCGCGGCGGCCTGCCTGGCAGGCGCAGAGGGTGCTGGCGCCACAGGTGGCACGGCGGCCGTGGCCACGGGCGCAGCCGGTTTGCTCGGCGTCGCCCTGGGAGGGGCAGAGACGGCTGCCGCCCCGGCGTCCCCCCGCAGCCGGCTGCGCAGCAGATTGCGCTTGCCCAGCAGGCTCTGCATGCTGGAGGCCGCCGAGGGGGCCGCCTCGGGTTCAGGGGCTATGGCAGGAGCCGCCGTCGGCCGGACCGCCTCATGGGAGGCAACCGGCGGCTCGGGTTCAGGGGGCTGCGCTTCCTGAGTCCGGGGGGCGCCACCGATCTCGGGCTCAGGCTGCATCGGCTGCGCCTCGTACCCCATCCGCTGGGCGGCTTGCAGCAGCTCTTGCTGCTCGGCAAAGAGGGCGGCGCTCGCCTCATCGTCGTCGGCTGCCGGCTCATCTGCCTGAACCGACAAGAGCGGCGCTGTCGGCGCCAGGGCTGCGGGCGCGGCCATGCTGGCCGCCGCTGCGGCCTGATGCGGGGCTGGCTCAGCCCCTGACGGCTTTCCCGGCAGGGCCGATACGGCCTCCCTCCCCGCTCCGGGCTGTGCGCCCATGGACACGGGCAAGGCACTCAGATTGGCGGGGTGCACCGCCTCGCGGCGCGGCGAGAACGCCAGCATCCGCAGGCAGGTCATCTCCAGCGCGGTGCGGCCATCGGGCGCCCAGGGCAAATCCTTGCGGCCCCCCAGCACTATCTGGTAGCAGAGCTGCACCTCTTCCGGGCTCATGGCTCCCGCCAGCTGCAGCAAGGCATCGGCATCCGCTCCCTGCTCCTGCACGCTGGCTGGCAGCAACTGGGCCATGGCGACGCGATGGAGCAAGGCTTCCAGCTCGGCGTGGAGCTGATCGAAGTCCGGTCCCAGGGTGGCGATTTCGGTGATCTTGGCCATGGTGGCCGGGGCATCCTGGCGCAGGACAGCCTCCAGCAACTGATGCAGATGGTGATGGTCGAGGGTGCCCAGCATGGTCAGCACGCTCTCCAGACGCACGCTGCCGTTGCCGTGGGCCAGCGCCTGATCGGTGAGGCTCAGGGCATCGCGCATGCTGCCGTCGGCGGCCTTGGCCAGGGCCAGCAGGGCGCGGGGCTCGAACGGCTGACCTTCCTGATCCAGCACCCATTCGAGCTGCCTGGCGATCTGGGTCTGATCCAGGCTCTTCAAGTGGAACTGCAGGCAGCGGGACAAGATGGTGATGGGGAGCTTCTGCGGATCCGTGGTGGCCAGCAGGAACTTCACATAGGGAGGCGGCTCTTCCAGGGTTTTGAGCAGCGCATTGAAGCTGTGACGCGACAGCATGTGCACCTCATCGATGAGGTACACCTTGAAGCGGCCGCGGGCCGGGCGGTACTGCACGTTGTCGAGCAGCTCCCGGGTGTCTTCCACCTTGGTGCGGGACGCCGCATCGATCTCCAGCAGATCGACGAAGTTGCCCTGATCGATCTCGCGACAGGTGTCGCATACGCCGCACGGGTGGCTGCTGATCCCCTGCTCGCAGTTGAGGCTCTTGGCCAGGATGCGGGCGATGGTGGTCTTGCCGACCCCGCGGGTGCCGCTCAGCAGGTAGGCATGATGCAGCCGTCCCTGATCCAGGGCATTGGTCAAGGCGGTCAGCACATGTTGCTGGCCAACCACTTGTTCAAACGTATGGGGGCGCCATTTACGCGCCAGAACCTGATAGCTCATAGATCTCGATGCTGGAAAACGAGGCATTGAGGCAGGATGCTAACACAAATGGAGGGCGGGCTGTATGGGCTATCGGCCGCCGTGGGAGGGATCGCTTGATTTTCAAACCGGTGCCCGTTCAGGCACCGGTTCGGGGCATTGGCGGGTTGACGAGGCCCGCCTGCCAGGGGCCTTACTCGCCCGCGAGCTCGACCAGCGAGACCACCTTGACGCCAGCGGCGGTCAGGCGGGCATCACCACCCAGCGACGGCAGGGAGATGATGAAGGCCGCATCGGCGACTTCACCGCCGGCGCGGCGAATGAGCTTGACGGTGGCATCGACGGTGCCGCCAGTGGCCAGCAGATCGTCCACCACCAGCACCTTGTCACCGGGCACTATGGCGTCGGTGTGCAGTTGCAGGGTGTCGGTGCCGTACTCGAGGGCATAGGACTCTTCGATGATGGCGCGGGGCAGCTTGCCAGGCTTGCGAACCGGCACGAAGCCCAGTCCCATGGCGAAGGCCACAGGGGCGCCGAAGATGAAACCGCGGGCCTCGGTGCCGACGATCTTGGTGATCCCTTGATCACGATAATGCTCGGCCAGCAGATCTATGGTGGCCTTGAAGGCCTCGGCATTCTCGATCAGGCTGGTGATGTCGCGAAACAGGATGCCCGGCTTCGGATAGTCGGGAATGGTCTTGATGCTCGCTTCGATAAACTTCAGGGTATCCGGATTCATTATTTGACCGCTTATTTTTGAGCCCAGGCGTGGCGTCTCTTGCGTTGCCCGCCAGCGGGCAATAAAAAGGCCCGTCATGCAAAAAATGACAGGCCGACTCCATAGCATTATTGCCGCAATAGCTTAGGGATTTCACTTCTCCATTGCAACCGGCTCCAGCACCGGCAGACGCATTAACCAGGTGAGCAGGATCACCATTATGACAACCAGCAGCAACCTCACCCAGGGCAGCGGCACCACCAGCAGCGACACCGAGAAGGAGAGCAGGATGAAGACGATGGCACGGCGTCTGGCATGGCGCCGAATGCCGCGATACAACTGCCAGTCATGGATGGGGGGTCCGAACCAGGGGTGCGCCAGCAGCCAGCGGTGAAAACGGGGTGACGAGCGGGCAAAGAGGGCCGCCGCCAGCAACATGAAGGGGGTGGTCGGCAGCAGGGGCAGGACTATCCCGACTATCCCGGTGGCGAAGGCGAGCCAGCCCAGGGCCATCAGACACCAGCGTTTCATGGGTACTCCTCTGAATGCATCTCTGCCTTTAGCCTAACAGAGTTGGCCCGGAAGCTGACAGTCCGGCCCATGCAGCGGCAGTCGATTAGGCTCATCGAGTGGGCAGACGGCTGACAACGCCAGCCATTGCCACTACAATCTGCGCTCTTTTTTCTCCCCTTGTCTTCGGAAGCAGCTATGCGCGTTATTTTGGCCCCCATGCAGGGGGTGCTGGATCACCTGATGCGGGAGGTACTCACCTCCGTCAACGATTACGACCTCTGTGTCAGCGAGTTCATCCGGGTCGTCGATCAGCTGCTGCCCGCCAAGGTGTTCCATCGCCTCTGCCCCGAACTCAAGCAGGACGGCAAGACCCGTGCCGGCACCCCGGTGCGGGTGCAGCTGCTGGGCCAGCACCCCGAATGGCTGGCAGAGAATGCGGTGCGCGCCATCGAGCTGGGCTCCCCCGGGGTCGATCTCAACTTCGGCTGCCCCGCCCCCACGGTCAACAAGAGCAAGGGGGGGGCCGTGCTGCTCAAGGAGCCCGAGACCGTCTATCGCATCGTCAAGGCGGTGCGCGAAGCCGTCCCTGCCCACCTGCCGGTGAGCGCCAAGATCCGTCTGGGGTACGACGACAAGGCGCTCTACATGGACAACGCCCAGGCGGTCTATCAGGGGGGCGCCAATGAACTGGCCGTCCATGCCCGCACCAAGCGGGAAGGCTACAAGGCGCCGGCGCACTGGGAATACGTGGATCTCATCCGCCGCGCCCTGCCCATTCCGGTGACCGCCAACGGCGAGATCTGGGATCACAAGGATGCCCTCGCCTGCGCCGGCGTCTCCGGCTGCGACGCCCTCATGGTGGGCCGCGGCGCCATCTCCCTGCCCAACCTGGCCAACGTGATGAAAACCGGCTGTGCCCACATGAGCTGGGCCGAGGTGCTGCAGCTGATGGTGGCCTATACCGAGCAGGATCTGGCGAGCGACAAGGCCGACTACTACCCCAGCCGCATCAAGCAGTGGTTCTCCTACATAGTGCGGGAATACCCCCAGGCCGATGAGCTGTTTCGCCGCATCCGCACCATCAAGACCGCGGACGAGATCCGGACAGCCCTCGAGCGCGAGTGCGCCGCACGGGCCTAGTCTTGGCCGCCGCCCCGCGGCGCCCTATGATGAAGGCTCAATGACAGGAGGTCAGGATGCAGGGAGTACCGGTCACATTTACCCATCAGCACGACAGGGCCGATTTTCGCGCCCTGCCTGGCCAGCCTGCGACCGAGCTCTACCGCGCCCACATCCAGCACCACACCTTCGATCCCCATAGCCACGAGGGGTTTGGCCTCGGTGTCATCGAGTGTGGCGCCGAGCGTTTTCGCTATCGTGGCAGCCAGCTCCTGGCGGGCCCCGGCAGCCTGGTGCTGATGAACCCCGATGAACTACACACGGGCGAGGCTGCCTGCGAGCAGGGGTGGCGCTATCGCATGCTCTACCTGCCCGCCGATCGGCTCGAGGCCATCAGCGGCGAGCGCGGCTGGTATTTCGCCGAGGCAGTGCGAAGCGATCCGCACGCCGCCCCCGTCCTGCAAGCGACCCTGGACGCCCTCTGGCACTGTGACAGCGAGCTCGCCGCCGACGGCCTGCTGCTGAGCGTGTGCGACACCCTGCGCCCACACGCCCGGGCCCTGACGGCCCCACGCGAAGCAGCCCATCCTCTGGGCCGCGCCATCGACTATATGCAGGCGTACTTCGCCCGCCCCATCACCCTGACAGAGCTGGCCGGGGCGGTGAACCTCAGCCCCTACCACTTCCAGCGCAGCTTCAAGGCCCGCTTTCACGTCACCCCCCAGCAGATGCTGATGGCCATCCGCCTGCAGCGCGCCAAGGGGTGGCTGGCCGCCGGCCTGCCCGCCGCCGAGGTCGCCGCCGCCTGTGGTCTGGCCGATCAGTCTCATCTCAACCGCGCCTTCCTGCGCCGCTATGGCACCACCCCGGGGCGCTACCAGAAACAGGTGCAGGCCGGCCGCTAAAGCGCAATCTGGTTCAATACGCCGCCCTTCCCCGCCTGCTAGGCTGGCCTCCTTCTTCTCCACCGGAAATGGAAAATGTTGCTCGGAGTCTTGTTTGCCCTGCTGGCCGGCCTGATGTGGGGGCTCATCTTCGTCGCCCCCCTGCTGGTGGACGGCTATCCCCCCGCCCTGCTCGCCAGCGGCCGCTACCTCGCCTTCGGCCTCATCGTGCTGCCGTTCGCCTGGCAGGCCCGCAAACGCCTGGCGGCCCTCTCGACCCGCGATTGGCGCGAGGCCCTCGCCCTCACCCTGGTGGGGAACCTCATCTACTACTTTTGCCTGTCGGGGGCCATCTTGCGCATCGGCTCGCCGCTGGCGGCCATGATCATCGGCACCCTGCCAGTGGTGACGGCCCTGGCCGCCAACTGCCTCTATGGCGCACGGGACGGCCGCCTCTCCCGCGCCCGCCTCTACCCGGCCCTGCTGCTGATGGGAGCCGGCCTCTATCTGGTCAACCACGCCGAGCTGACCTGGCAGGCAGAGGCGCGCACCGAGCAGCTGTTCGGGCTCGCCCTGGCGGCGGCCGCCGTGCTGTGCTGGACCTGGTATCCCCTGCGCAACGCCCGCTGGCTACGCGAGCACCCGGGCCGCAGCCCAATCGTCTGGGCCACCGCCCAGGGGCTGGTGACCCTGCCGGTGGCGCTCATTGCCTACCTCGGCAGTCTCGGCCATCTCGCCCTGAGCGTACCGGACTTTCCCCTGCCCTTCGGGCCGACGCCCCTGCGCTTCGTGCTGCTGATGGGGGCGGTAGGGCTCTTTTGCTCCTGGCTCGGCACCCTGTGCTGGAACGAGGCGAGCCAGCGCCTGCCGACCGTGCTGGTGGGGCCGCTCATCGTGTTCGAAACCCTGGCGGGGCTGCTCTACGCCTTCATGCTGCGCGGGGTCATGCCGACCATGAGCACCCTGGTGGGCGTCGTCTGCCTGGTGGTGGGGGTGCTCTACGTGATCACCGGCAAGCCGCGACACCAGCCGGAAAAACCCGTCAAAGCACGGTTAACTTGACTCATGTCATCTTGATAAACCGCGGATTTCCCTATACTGGCCGAGTTTTATCACTCGTCTTTGGGGGCTGTTGTGTGTGAAGTGACGCAAGCCCGGTTGGCCGAATGGCGTGAGCGCCTGCTGACCGATTGGGCGCAAACGAGAGAAGCGCTGATTGCTCAGCTCAAGGCCTGTCGTCGCGACGACTGGGCCCAAAAAGTGGGAAGCTGCGAGCGGGATCAACTGGTGGATCTGACCAGTCGCCTCGACTTGCCCAAGGTGGAGTCGAGCGTGGCACGGCTGAAACGCCTCGACGCGGCACTCTGCCAGATGGAGCTGGGTCTCTATGGCCTCTGCTCCGATTGCGAGGAGCCGCTCGCCATCGACCAGCTGGATCAGGATCCCAGCCTGCAACGCTGCCCGCGCTGCGAAGCCCGCTATCGCAAGGGATTCCACGCCCACGAACTCTGATGGGGGCACCCTTTGTGCCCGCCATTTTATCTGTGACTCCCCTCCCCGTTTCCCTTGCCCGCCCGATCCCCGGGACAAACCCGGCGCCAGGGGTGCTCATGCCTGTTCGCCCGGGTGGCCGGGCAGCAACGGACGCAAAAAAGGGAAGTCATTGACTCCCCTTTTCACCTCTTCATGCCGGATATGGCCTTCCGACTCACGACGTCGGGATACCCAGGTTACTGGGCCAGCAGATGCCCCACCAGCTCATGACGCCAGCCTTGCAGCAGCATGGGCTTGTCGGCGCGTGCCCGCTCCTCGGCGCTCATCCGCCAGCTCCAGGTGAAGTACTGGTGGATGATCTTCTTGCTGGCCACCAGCTCCGGCGGGATGTTGCTGGCCTTGGCCTTCTCTTCCACCATGGCCTTGATGCGCTTGAGCTCGGCCTTGTACTGGGGGAAGTCCACCAGCCGGCGAATGGGCTCTGGCCAGCTGTCAGGATCGCTCTGCTGGGCAGAGGCGACGATGTCCAGCATCCGCTTGCCGTGGATCTTGATCTCGATGGGGGCCAGCCCCAGCTCGTTGAGATCCCGCAATGAAGTGGGTCGGCGCTCCGCCACCTTGAACAGGTGCAGCTCCTTGACCACGAAGTTCAGGGCCAGATCCCGGCGCACCGCCTCTTGCTGGCGCCAGGCGGCGAGCTCGCGCAGAATGGCCAGTTCGCGCCGACCCAGTTGCCAGGCGTTGATGATCTCGAGGTAGGCCTGACGGGGATCGCTGCCCTGGGTCTTGCGGGCGGAGTGGTTCTGGCACTCCTGCTCGAACCAGGCAAACTTGCCGCTTTCATGCAGCCTGGCCATCACCTTCTCGTAGAGGGGCATCAGGTAGAAGACATCCGCCGCCGCGTACTCGAGCTGGCGCGCGGTCAGGGGACGGGCCAGCCAGTCGGTGCGGGCCTGATCCTTTTCCAGGGTCACCCCGAGGAACTCGTTGACCAGGGCGCCGAAGCCCACCGAGACGCCGTACCCCAGAAATGCCGTCGCGAGCTGGGTGTCGTGCATCTGGTTGGGCAGGTGGCCCGCCTGATGCTGGATGAGCTCCAGATCTTCACCGGAGGCGTGCAGTATGGCGATCTGCCCTGCCCGGCCGAGTCGCTGCCACAGGCCGGAGAGATCCAGGGTCAGGGGATCCAGCAGGGCGAGGCGTTCGCCGTCATAGATCTGGAACAGACCGAGCTGGGGATAGTAGGTACGGGTGCGAACGAATTCGGTATCTATGGCCAGGGGAACGTCGGCCAGGGAAGCGAGATACTGCTCCAGTTCGGCTTGCTGTGAAATGAGTTGATATTGCATCTTTGCCTGCACGTTGGTCGGGACCCAGAAAGAAAAAACCGTGGCATGACCCACGGTTTTGCATAACGACAGCGCTTGACTGCAGAGCAGTGCATGCCGGTTACTGCTTGGCAATCTCCTCGTCGCGCAGCACGCGCCGCAGGATCTTGCCCACATTGGTCTTGGGAAGTTCGTCGCGAAATTCTACCAGTTTCGGCACCTTATAGGCAGTCAGATGTTTGCGGCAGTGGGCAATTATCTCGTCCTCTGTCAGCTTTGCATCTTTCTTGACCACGAAGATTTTCACCAGCTCGCCGGAAACCGGGTTAGGCACGCCGACGGCAGCCACTTCCAGCACCTTGGGATGGAGCGCCACCACGTCTTCAATCTCGTTCGGATAGACGTTGAAGCCGGAGACCAGGATCATGTCCTTCTTGCGATCGACGATCTTGAAGAAGCCCTGCTGGTCGCACACGGCGATGTCGCCGGTACAGAGCCAGCCATCCTGCATCACCTCGGCGGTCGCCTCGGGACGCTGCCAGTAGCCCGTCATCACCTGGGGGCCGCGCACCTGCATCTCGCCGGGGGCGCCCAGCTCGGTTATAACCAACCCCTTGTCATCCACCAGCCGGATCTCGGTGGAGCAGACCGGCAGACCGATGGAGCCGTTGTAATCCACCAGATCGTAGGGGCAGACGCTCACCAGGGGTGAACACTCGGTCAGGCCATAGCCTTCCAGCAGCGGGGTCCGGGTCAGCGCCTTCCACTGCTCGGCCACCGCCCGCTGCACCGCCATGCCGCCGCCTATGGTGAGCTTGAGGCGGGAGAAGTCCATGCCCTGGAACTCGCCGTTGTTGACCAGGGCGTTGAACAGGGTGTTGACCCCTGTGATACAGGTGAAGGGGTACTTCTTGATCTCTTTGACAAAGCCCGGGATGTCGCGGGGATTGCTGATGAGCAGGTTGTAGCCACCCAGGCGCATGAACAGCAGGCAGTTCACCGTCAGGGCGAAGACGTGGTAGAGCGGCAGCGCCGTGACCACGAACTCCTTGCCCCGCTCCAGCACGGGACCATAGACACCGAGGCACTGCTCCACGTTCGCAATCATGTTGCGGTGAGTCAGCATGGCCCCCTTGGAGAGGCCCGTGGTGCCGCCTGTGTATTGCAGGAAGGCGATGTCCTGGTTGCTGATCTCCGGCTTGATGTACTGCAGGTAGCGCCCCTTGGCCAGGGCCTGGCGCATGGTGCTGGCGTGCGGGAGATTGTATTTGGGCACCAGCTTCTTGACGTACTTGACCACGAAGTTGACCAGGGTGCCCTTGGCCAGGCCGAGGTTGTCCCCCATGCGGGTCAGGATCACGTGCTTGACCGGGGTGTCGTAGACCACCTTCTCCAGGGTATGGGCGAAGTTGGAGACGATGACGATGGCCTTGGCGCCGGAGTCTTTCAGCTGATGCTCCAGCTCGCGCGGGGTATAGAGGGGGTTGACGTTGACCACCGTCATGCCGGCCCGCAGTATGCCGAACACGGCGATGGGGTATTGCAGCAGGTTCGGCATCATCACCGCCACCCTGTCGCCCTTGCCGAGCTTGAGCTCGTTTTGCAGGTAGGCGGCAAAGGCACGGGACTGCTCTTCCAGCCGGCGGTAGGTAATGGTCTGCCCCATGTTGACGAAGGCGGGCTGGTCGGCAAACTGGGCCACCGACTCTTCAAACATCTCGACCAGGGAGCCGTATTGGTCTGGATTGATCTCGGCGGGCACCCCTTCTGGATAACGCTTCAGCCAGACTCTTTCCACGAACTTCTCCTGCATAACTAGCACCTGTGCGCTCACTGTGTTGCCTCCGTCCCTGTCACATCCATTTCAATCAGTTGTTTTAAGCTACAGCTCTAATGCCGCACATAGTTACATAAGGCAACATCGATTAACAGCGAATTAACAACGAGAAGTGTGAGGGAGAAAGCAAACCTGACATGATCCAAAGCCGGCGATCCTACCGGATCTGACAGAAGTTTTCGATATAAACGGCGGTTTTTGCCGAATTTTCCATATGGAAGTGATGATTTCCCGCCACCTGTACCATTTCAATCTGGCCAAAGGCCGGCCCCCGCAGTTGCCACTGCGCCAGCAGACTCTGGAACCCCTGCTCGCCCCGGATGAAGAGCACAGGGCAGGCGATGGCCCGGATCAGCGCCTGGGCCTGGCCCTCGCTCATGCGCATGGGCGAGAGATCCCGCAGACGGGGATCGCTGCGCCAGTGCCAGCGCCCTTCCCGCGCCTCCAGCTGGCGCTCGCAGATAAGGCGCGCCGCCACCGGGGAGATGTCAGCCACCTTGCAGCGGGCCGCCACCGCCTCGTCGAGGGAGACAAAGCCACCGGACGCCCGCTCGCGAGTGCGGCTGCGGTTGAGGATGGCCCGCCGCAACTGGGCAGGCACCTCCTCATCGGGTTGGCTGAGCGGCCCCAACCCCTCCAGCAGGATGAGCCGCACTATCTGCTCGGGGAAGACCCCGGCATAGGCGCTGGCGATCAGGGCCCCCAGCGAATGGCCGAGCAGGGTGAAACGCTGCCAGCCCGCAGCCTGGACAATCTGGTGCAGATCGTCGAGCCAGTCGACGAAGACATAGGGGGTCGGTTTGTGATCCGAATGGCCATGCCCGGGCAAGTCGACGCTGATGAGATGGAAATCGGTGAGATAAAGGGCAAGGGGCAGGAAGCTGGCGCCGTTGTCGAGCCAGCCGTGCAGGGCAATGACCAGGGGCTTGCCCTGCCGGCCGTTATCCAGCAGGGCGATGCGCCGTCCATCGGACAGGGTGAGGAAGCGCTCTTCCATGATCACCAGCGGGAGTAGTGGCGTCTTGGCCAGAAGGGATCATAGAAGGGGTCGTAGAAGTAGGGGTCCATGTAGCGGATCTCCACCTCCTTCACCGGCGGCCACAGCTTGCTGGCGGTGACCTTGAGCACTGAGAAGCGATACTTGTGATTGCCTATCTGGCTGTCCACCGGCTTGTCCAGGGTGCCGAGCACCGTCAGGCTGCGCCCCTTGGCATAGAGCGTCGGATCCACAAACCCCTTCATGACGGCCAGAAAACGCCCCGGGCTCTGCTCCGTCTGGGTCGGTACGCCGTTGGCTTTGAGCGGCAGGTAGACCACCTCGATGACGCTCTGATCCTGCTCGTTGTGCACCGCCGAGATGACGCCGCTCCAGCGCGCAGGCTTGCCCTCCATCCCCTGCAGGGCAGGTTGATAGGCCACCAGCTGGCTTTCCGGCTCATAGGCCAGCTCCTTGGGCACAGTGCTGCAGCCGCCGAGCAGCAGCCCCGTCAGGCCCAGCATGATCACGCGTTTCATCATTTGCCTCTCCTTGTCCGCGCCGCCCGCCTTCACACACTGGCGTCGAGTCGCGGCTCGCCGTTGGATGTCACTCGCGACCCGGCAGTTTTTTCCAGGTCACCTTGTCGCGCAGATAGACAGGGGTTGCTTGCTCCACAGCCACCGCCTCCCCCGCCAGCCAGGCAGTGCGTGCCAGGGGCAGCATGTCGACCGCCGCCGGGAAACGCACCTGGCTCACCGCCAGCTCGTCGGCCAGCGCGTTGAGCGTCTCGCCATAGGTTTCAAAGCCGGTCCCGACGCAGCTCAGGCTGCCCGCCAGCTTGCCGCGCGCGTCAATCAGCGCGGCGGGATCGCTCACCACTTCCTCCCCCACCAGCTGCATGCGGCCATCAAGCAGCTCGTAGTGGCCAAAATAGACCTCGTTCATCCGCGCATCGATGGCGGTCAGCACCCGCGTTGCCCCCTCCAGACGATAAGCCCCCTGGGCCATGGCAGCCAGGGTCGAGATGCCGATGAGCGGCACGCCGGCGCCAAAGGCGAGCCCCTGGGCCACGCTGATCCCGATGCGCACGCCGGTAAAGGAGCCGGGTCCGCGCCCGAAGGCGATGGCGTCGAGCTCAGCCAACGATAGCCCGGCCTCGTCTAACACAGCCTGAACCATGGGCAGGATTTTTTGGGTGTGATCCCGCGGCGCCTCTTCCCAACGGGAGAACAGCTTGTCGCCCACCAGCAGGGCGGCGGAGCAGGCTTCGGTGGCGGTATCAACGGCCAGGATCTTCAACTCGGTCATGGGTTACAATCTCTATAGAATCAGTCAATTACATAACGTGCAAGCGAGCAGTGCTCACCCGTTTTCTTAACATGGCAAATCCGTCAATCGCTAGCCACCCGCCAGCATTTGAGGTCGAATGCAGAGCGCGCCGGGTACGCGGCCCAGGCCGAGCATCCCGCTCGACACAGCGTCCCAGGCGCGCCAGCTCCCCCGCTCTGGGAAATAACCGGCAGACTCAGTCGCCCCGGTCAAAGAAACGCCCCAGGGACCCCAGTTCCCGGGTGCGAGGGATGGCGGGCAGACTCTTGATGAAGGTGGCGCCATAGGGCTTGTTGACCATGCGCGGATCACAGATGACCAGCACGCCGTGATCAGTGCGATCACGAATGAGCCGCCCCACCCCCTGCTTCAAGGCAATCACCGCCTTGGGCAGCTGCAGCTCGGCGAAGGGATCGCCCCCCTTGAGCTTGCAGTCATCCACCCGCGCCTTGAGCAGCGGGTCGTCCGGGCTCGCAAACGGCAGCTTGTCGATGATAACACAGGACAATGCCGCCCCTCGCACGTCTATCCCCTCCCAGAAACTGCTGGTGGCCACCAGCACGGCGCGCCCGTTCTCCACGAAGGTCTTGAGCAGCCGCTGCTTGTTGTCCTCCCCCTGCAACAGCACGGTGCGGCCGATCTCCCGGCGCAGCACTTCGGCCACCTGGCGCATCACCTGATGGCTGGTGCAGAGGAAGAAGCAGCCTCCCGGCGTCTTGTTGATGAGGGGGATCATCAGACTGGCCAGCTGCTCGCCGCGCCCGAAGGCGTTGGGCTCCGGCAGATAGCGGGGCACACAGAGCCGTGCCTGCTCGGCGTAGTCGAAGGGGCTGTCGAGAATAAGCTCGGCGCTGCCCGCCAGCCCCAGCTCCGCCTTGAAGTGATCGAAACGGTTGTCCACCGTCAGGGTGGCGGAAGTAAAGATCCAGGCCACCTCGGGCTTTTGCACCTCGGCACCAAATCGCTCGGCCACCGACAGCGGGGTGAGATTGAGGGAGAAGTGCAGCCGGGAGCAGTCATACCAGTAGGAGAAACCTGTCTGGTTGACCGCCAGCACCTCCCCAAGGCGAGTGCGCAACTCGCAGACTCGCTCGAAGGCGTGATCCAGCTGCTCGCCGCGCCCGAGCGCGAGTTTCAGCACCTCGTAGCAGAGCCCGATGGCGTCGTTGAGACGCGCCAGGGCCTGGCCCCAGAGCGGCTGGCGCAGGAGATCTCGGGTATTGCCGCGCCCCCCGTCTATCCCGAAGGCGAGGCGCAAGTCCTGGCTCGCGATGGAGAGCCTGTCCGCCGCCTTGCCGAGCTGGGCCATGTCGTGGGCCTCGGCGCGATAGGCGAGCTGGATGTCCTGCGCCAGATCCAGGATGGTGCGGCTGCCCACCGACTTGCCGAAATAGTTGGTGGCGATCTCCGGCAACTGATGCGCCTCGTCGAACACATAGACTTGCGCTTCGGGCACCAGCTCGCCAAATCCGGTGTCTTTCACCGCCATGTCGGCGAAGAAGAGGTGATGATTGATCACCACCACCTGGGCGTCCATGGCCCGGCGCCGGGCCACCACCAGATGGCAATCGTCGTAATAGGGGCAGTCGCGACCGAGGCAGTTGTCATTGGTGCTGGTGACGTGGGCGAGGATCTCGGCGTTCTCTTGCAGCCCCGGAATGTCTCCCACATCGCCGTTGTCGGTGGCGGTGGACCAGGACTTCACCTTCACCAGATCGCTGAGGATCTCGGGCTTTTGCAGGTGAGATTCGCTCAGGAGGCGGTTCATCCGCTCGATGCACAGATAGTTGCTGCGCCCCTTGAGCAGGGCCACCGGCGGGGTGTACGAGAGCGCCCCCGTGATGGTGGGGAGATCCCGGTAGAAGAGCTGCTCCTGCAGATTCTTGGAGCCGGTGCTTATCACCACCCGCTTGCCGGATTCCAGCGCCGGCACCAGGTAGGCGTAAGTCTTGCCGGTGCCGGTGCCCGCCTCCACCAACAGGCGGCCGCCACTCTTGATGGCGCGCGCCACCGCTTCGGCCATCTCCAGTTGCGGCGCACGGGCCTTGAAGCCGTCGATATGGCTGGCCAGGGGGCCATCTGGCTTGAACAGGGTCTGGATGGTCAAAGGAGCGTCCCGCGCAAAAGCGGCCATTATGCCAAAAGCGCGGCGAAAGCGGGACTGATAATGCGTTCAGACGAAGAGATCGATCTGATGGTCCGGATCCGGCTTGTGATCATCTTCCTGCGCCTTTGGCTGATCACGCCTGGCCGGCTGATGCCCCTGCTGGTGCTGCTGGGCGCCGCCGTTGTCAGTGCCAATCTTGCGCAGCTGGTGCTTCTGGCTGATTTGGGTCACCTCCCGCTTGATGTCGTCGGGGCTCGGGGTCGACGGCGCGCGCGGCAAGATGGGGAATAACAGATCCTGGCTGGGCATGGTGGTCACTCCTCAGGCTATCTTGATTAGTTATCGACCAGAAAACCGTTTTCTCCACTTTAATCGGTAAAATCACAATTTCAGGTTGCATTTTCTGTCAAGGCAGGTAGTTTAAATCAGGCGTCAACTACGACATCTTATTTGTAAAGGATTGATTACATGAAGTTCACCACCCTGAAGACTCATCATCACCATCATCATCCCGACTAGTCTTTCAGGAGGTTGACTGCTGGAAGACACTTAACTGGTGACTTCCAAAAGGACCGCAAGATTCATGAACCCTCGGAAGCACACACTTCCGAGGGTTTTTTCGTTTTTGACTAGAAGGAAATCGAGCAATGGAAACACAACGTCTGCGCATCGCCATGCAAAAGTCCGGTCGCCTGAGCCAGGACTCCCAGGCCCTGTTCAAGAGCTGCGGCCTTAAAATTAACTTACGGGAACAGCGCCTCATCGCCCACGTGGAGAACATGCCCATCGACATACTGCGGGTGCGCGATGACGATATCCCGGGACTGGTGATGGAAGGGGTGGTCGACCTTGGCATCATAGGCGAGAACGTGCTGGAAGAGGTGCAGCTTATTCGCGCCTCACAGGGTCTGCCCTTCGAGGTGAAAACCCTCAAGCAGCTCGACTTCGGTGGCTGCCGCCTCTCCCTCGCGGTGCCGGAAGATGTGACCTACACAGGGCCGCAAAGTCTGGCAGGCAAGCGCATCGCCACCTCCTACCCCGGGCTGCTCAAGCGCTTCTTCGACGAAAAAGGGCTCGGCTTCAAGAGCGTGATGCTGGGCGGCTCGGTGGAAGTGGCGCCGCGCGCGGGCCTGGCCGACGCCATCTGCGATCTGGTCTCCACCGGCGCGACCCTGGAGGCCAACGGCCTCAAAGAGGTGGAGGTGATCTATCGCTCCAAGGCGGTGCTGGTGCAGGCTCCCAACCCCTTGAATGAGGCCAAGCAGAAGCTCATCGACAAGCTGCTGCCCCGCATCCAGGGGATGCAGCAGGCCCGCGAGAGCAAGTACATCATGCTGCATGCTCCCAAAGACAAGCTCGATGCCATCACCGATCTGCTGCCGGGTGCCGAGCGCCCCACCATCATGCAACTGGCCGGTGACACCAATCAGGTTGCCCTGCACGTCGTCTCCAGCGAGACCCTGTTCTGGGAGACCATGGAGCAGCTCAAGGCCCTCGGTGCCAGCTCCATTCTGGTGCTGCCCATCGAAAAAATGATGGAATAAGGAAGGGACATCATGCAGACCCTGATCTGGAAGACCCTCTCCCCCGCCCAGCAGGCCGATGTGCTGACCCGGCCCGCCCTCAATGACGAGGCCGATATCGGCCTCGTGGTGCGGGATATCATCGCCGCGGTACGCAGCCGGGGCGATGAGGCCCTGCGCGAGCTCGGCCTGCGCTTCGAGCGCGCTCCCCGTGAGCAGTTGCGCGTCAGCGAGTCCGAGATTGAAGCCGCCTGCTCGCGGCTGGATGACGACATCAAAAATGCCATCGAAGCGGCGATTGCCAATATTCGCACCTTCCACGCCGCCCAAATGCAGCCGGTGGTACGGGTAGAGACCCAGCCCGGCGTGGTGTGCGAGCTGCGCACCCAGCCCATCAGTCGGGTCGGCCTCTATGTGCCTGGCGGCAGCGCGCCGCTCCCTTCCACCGTGATGATGCTGGCCATTCCAGCTGCCATCGCCGGTTGCCGTGAGGTGGTGCTCTGCACCCCGTCGCCGGCCAGCGACGAGATCCTGTTTGCCGCCCGCGCCTGCGGCGTCGAGAAGGTGTTCGCCATCGGCGGCGCCCAGGCCATCGCCGCCATGGCCTACGGCACCCAGAGCATTCCCAAGGTGGACAAGATCTTCGGCCCGGGCAACGCCTATGTGACCGAAGCCAAGGGCCAGGTCTCCCGGGACTGGCGCGGCGCCGCCATCGACATGCCCGCCGGCCCCTCCGAGGTGCTGGTGATTGCCGACGAGAGCGCGAGCCCGGCCTTCGTGGCCGCGGATCTGCTCTCCCAGGCCGAGCACGGCCCCGACAGCCAGGTGGTGCTGGTGACCACCTCAACCCTGTTGGCAGATGCCATCGCAGGGGAAATAAAGAGCCAGCTGGCCAAGCTCAGCCGCCGCGACATCGCCGCCCAGGCGCTCGGCAGCAGCCTGGTGATCCTCTGCGACAATCTGGACGAGGCCTGCGCCATCTCCAACGCCTACGCGCCGGAGCACCTGATTGTGCAGACCCGCGCCCCCCGCGATCTGCTGGATAAACTCGAGAACGCCGGCTCTATCTTCCTTGGGGCATGGACCCCGGAGTCGGTCGGGGATTACGCCAGCGGTACCAACCACACCCTGCCCACCTATGGCTATGCCCGCACCTGCTCGAGCCTTGGGCTCGCGGATTACCAGCGTCGCTACACTGTGCAGGAGCTGAGCATCGAGGGGATCCGGGGCCTTGGCCCCATAGTCCAGCGTATCGCCGATGCGGAAGGACTAGATGCCCACAAGAATGCCGTGACGCTGAGATTGAATGCACTGCAAGAGGAGCGGACATGACGATCACCGCACCGAGAGGGCGCCATGCCCTCATCAATAATGCCGTCACCCTCGGATTGAACGCACTTTCAGACCAGCAGCAGAAGGATTTGTCATGAGCATCGCCAATCTGGCTCGCCGCGTGGTGCGGGCCCTCACCCCCTATCAATCCGCCCGTCGCATCGGCGGTCAGGGTCACGTCTGGCTCAACGCCAACGAGGCGCCCCTGGCCTACCCCTTCACCATCGAGGGCAACCGTCTCAACCGCTACCCCGAGTGCCAGCCGGCCGAGGTGGTGAGCGGCTACGCCGCCTATGCCGGGGTCAATCCCGAGCAGGTGCTGGTGAGCCGCGGCGCCGACGAGGCCATCGAGCTGCTGATCCGCACCTTCTGCGAGGCGGGGGAGGATCAGATCCTCATCTGTCCCCCCACCTACGGCATGTACGCCATCAGCGCCGAGACCTGCGGCGTCGGCATCGTCGAGCTGCCGCTCACCGCCAGCCGTCAGCCGGACTGGCCCGCCATCGCGGATCGTCTCTCCGACGTGAAACTGGTGTTCCTCTGCTCCCCCAACAACCCCACCGGGGATCTGGTGGGCCGCAAGGGGCTCATCGCCCTGCTGGAGAAGGCCCGGGAGCGCGCCATCGTGGTGGTGGACGAGGCCTATATCGAGTTCTGCCCGGAAAGCTCAGTGGTGGATCTGCTGGCCCAGTACCCCAATCTGGTGGTGACCCGCACCCTCTCCAAGGCCTTTGCCCTGGCGGGGATCCGCTGCGGCTTCACCCTGGGGGACCCGGAGCTCATCGCCATGCTGGCCAAGGTGATAGCCCCCTACCCCATCCCCGAGCCCATCGCCCAGATTGCGGCCCAGGCCCTCTCCCCCATGGGGCTGGCGCTGATGCAGGAGCGGGTGCAGGAGCTCAACAAGCAGAAGGCCCTCATCAAGGCCGAGCTGCTGCGGCTTACCTGCGTGAAAGAGGTGTTCGAGGACAAGGGCAACTTCGTGCTGGTGCGCTTCACCGATGGTGCCGCCGTCTTTGCCGCCATGAAGGCCGCCGGCATCATCTTGCGGGACTTCTCCAGCAAGCCGGGCCTGGACAACAGCATCCGCATCACCATCGGCTATCAGGGGGAGATGGACGCCGTCCTCACCGTGCTGCGCGATCTATCGAACAGCACCCCCTCAGCCAGCAACCCGTCTGCCGCCAGCGTATAAGGAAGTAGCCAGATGAAGACCCCGTTTTTGTTTATCGACCGTGACGGCACTCTGATAGAAGAGCCGGTGACCGACAAGCAGGTGGACAGCCTCGCCAAGCTGCGCTTCGAGCCCATGGTGATCCCGGTGCTGCGCGAGCTGCAGGCCGCCGGTTACGTGCTGGTGATGGTGACCAACCAGGATGGGCTGGGTACCGCCAGCCTGCCGCTGGAGAACTTCCAGCCCCCTCACGATCTGATGATGCACCTCTTTGAATCCCAAGGAGTGAACTGGGAGCAGGTGCTGATCTGCCCCCACTTCCCCACCGACGGCTGCAGCTGCCGCAAGCCCCACCTCGGCCTGGTGAAGGAGTACCTCGCGTCCGGTCGCATCGACTTTGCCAACTCCTTCGTCATTGGCGACCGCCAGACCGACCTGCAACTCGCCGAAAACATGGGCATTCGCGGCATTCGCTACCACCCGCAGGATCACGACTGGCTCGCCATCCGTGATCAGCTGCTCTCCAAGGGGCGCGTGGCCGAGGTAGAGCGCTACACCAAGGAGACCCGCATCCAGGTGGCGGTGGACTTGGACAAGAGCGGCGGCAACCAGATTGCCACCGGCATCGGCTTCTTCGATCACATGCTGGATCAGATAGCCACCCACGCGGGCTTTCGCCTCAGGCTGAAGGTCAGCGGCGATCTGCACATCGACGATCACCACACGGTGGAAGACGTCGGGCTGGCTCTCGGTCAGGCCCTGCGCCAGGCCCTTGGCAACAAGCGCGGCATCGGTCGCTTCGGCTTCGTGCTGGCGATGGACGAGGTGCAGGCGGTGATCGACGGTCGCCCTCGCCTGGTTGAAGGCACGAACGACAGCACCCAGGCCCCCTCCCTGACCGAGCTGGACGTGGCCACGGCGCTGGATTTGAGCGGCCGCCCCTACTTCGTGTTCGACTGCCCGAGCGGCTTTGGCCGCGACAGCGTGGGCGAGATGGCTACCGAGATGGTGCCCCACTTCTTCCGCTCCCTCTCGGACGCCATGGCCATCACATTGCAGATGAAGGTCGGCAGCGGCAACACCCACCACCAGGTGGAGGCGCTGTTCAAGGGCTTTGGCCGCGCCCTGCGCCAGGCCATCCGGGTGGAAGGGAGCGACCTCCCCTCCAGCAAGGGGGTGCTGTGATGGATGTGAGCAAGCAGAAGCTGGTCATCATCGACACGGGCTGTGCGAACCTCGCATCGGTGCGCATGGCGTTCGAGCGCCTCGGCGTGCAGCCGCTGGTTTCCAGCAAGGCGGCCGATATCGAGGGTGCAGACAAGCTGATCCTGCCCGGGGTGGGCACAGCCGTGGCCGCCATGAAGAATCTCAACGAGCGCAACCTGGTGCCGCTCATTCGCGCCGCCAGGCAGCCCCTGCTGGGCTTTTGCCTCGGCATGCAGATGCTGGCACAGGCCTCCGAGGAGAACATGAGCACCGATGGCGGCGAAGGGCGGCTCATCGACTGCCTCGGCATAGTGCCTGGCAAGATCCGGCTGATGGAGGTGGGCGATCTGCGCCTGCCCCACATGGGCTGGAATCAGATAGAGCACGATGAGATCCATCCCCTGCTCAAGGGGATCCAAAGTGGCAGCTACTTCTACTTCGTCCACTCCTACGCCCTGGAGGTGACCGACGCGACGCTGGCAACCTGCGACTATGGCCAGCCCTTCACCGCCATCGTGGGGCGCGACAACTTCTTCGGCGCCCAATTCCACCCGGAGCGATCCGGCGCAGCCGGTGCCCGTTTACTGCAAAACTTTCTGGAGCTGTAACAAGGATGATCATTCCCGCAATCGACCTCATCAATGGTCAGGTAGTCCGACTCTATCAGGGGGACTACGGCCAGAAGACCGCATACAGCAGCAGCCCCCAGGCCCGCTTCGACGACTATGTCGCCCAGGGAGCAGAGCAACTGCACCTGGTGGATCTGGACGGCGCCAAGGATGCAAAAGCGCGCCAGCTCGCCCTCATCACCACCCTGCTGGCGGCCACCAGGGCGCCGGTGCAGGTGGGCGGCGGCGTGCGCAGCGAGCAGGATGTGGCAGACCTCTTGGCCGCCGGTGCCAACCGGGTGGTGGTCGGCTCCACCGCCGTCAAGTCCCCGGATCTGGTGGCTAGCTGGATGGAGAAATATGGCCCCGAGCGCATCGTGCTGGCGCTGGACGTCAATATCGATACCCAGGGGAATCGCCAGATCGCGGTGGCAGGCTGGCAGGAGAACAGCGGTGTGAGCCTGGAGGCGCTGATCGAGCGCTTCCTCCCCGCCGGACTCAAGCACGTGCTCTGCACCGACATCAGCCGGGACGGGACGCTCTCGGGCAGCAATGTCGAGCTCTATCGGGATCTCTGTGCCCGCTATCCCAACGTGGCGTTTCAGGCCTCCGGCGGCATCGGCGGCCTGGCGGACATAGAGGCGCTCAAGGACACCGGCGTCAAGGGAGTCATCCTCGGCCGCGCCCTGCTGGAGGGCAAGTTTGACGTAGCAGAAGCCATTCGTTGCTGGGGTGATGGCCGCGCTGCGTGAAGCGCCCCTTTCCTGCATCAGAAAGCCTGCCCATCCGGGCAGGCCTCTTTCTCCCCCCATGGGGGCGAACCTTATGATTTGGCAGCAATTGGCTCTATACTCGGACTCATCGAGATAATGTCACGGAAGGCTTATGTTCACATCTCACTGTGCCACCATCCTCATCGTCGATGACTCTCCCGAGAACCTGATGGTGCTGACCGAGCTGCTCTCACCCAGTTACCGGGTACTCGCCGCCCAGAGCGGGGAGAAGTGCCTGCGCATCGCCAGTGGCAAGACGAAACCCGATCTCATCCTGCTGGATGTGATGATGCCCGGCATGGACGGCTACGAGGTACTCAAGCAGCTTCGCACCAACCCCGACACCCACCGCATCCCAGTGGTACTGCTCACCGCCCTCGCCGATCCCCAGAGCGAAGAGCAGGGCCTCTCCCTCGGGGCCGCCGACTACATCACCAAGCCCATCAAGCCCGTCATCGTCCAGGCGCGGGTACGCACCCAGCTGGAGGCCAAGCAGGCCCGGGATGGTCTGCACGATCAGAATGCGGCCCTGGAGGCCGAGGTCGCTCGCCGGATGGCCGAAAACGATCTGATCCAGCAGGTCTCCATCCGGGCGCTGGCCCATCTGGCGGAGATCCGCGATCCCGAGACCGGCAATCATATCCTGCGCACCCAGGGCTACGTGCGGTTGCTGGCGAGCGCCCTTGCCGGTCACCCCCGCTTTGCCGGGACCCTGTCGCCGGGTTACATCGATCTGCTGAGCCGCTCCGCCCCCCTGCACGACATCGGCAAGGTCGGCATTCCCGATCATATCCTGCTCAAACCGGGCAAGCTGACCCCGGAGGAGTGGCAGATCATGCGCACCCACGCCAAGCTCGGCAGCGACGCCATCGAAGAGGCCGAGCGGGATATGGAGCAGCCATTGGCCTTCCTCACCCTGGCCAAGGAGATAGCCCACTGGCACCACGAGAAGTGGGACGGCAGCGGCTACCCGGACGGCCTGTGCGGCGACGCCATTCCCCTCTCGGCCAGGTTGATGGCGCTGGCGGATGTGTTTGACGCCCTCATCAGCGCCCGGGTCTACAAACCGGCCATGTCCTATGACGAGGCCCGTGCCCTGATCCTCTCCGGCAGCGGTCAACACTTTGACCCGGACGTGGTGGCAGCCTTCGACAGCCATTTCGAGCAGTTCGTCCTCATCGCCGAGCGTTACCAGGATGTCGCCGAGGCAATCCATGGCTGAACAGCCTCCCCTGACCCGGGCCCACGTGCTCAACGTGGTGCTCACCTATGCCGCGGTGGCGAGCCTGTGGATCCTGCTCTCGGACAAGGCGGTGGAGTGGCTCTTCCACACCCCGGCCCAGTTCGCCCTGGCCAGCACCATCAAGGGGTGGCTGTTTATCCTCATTACCGCGCTCATGCTCTATGCCATGCTGCGCCGTCGCATCAATCAGACCACCGCCAGCCCCCGCCTCACCGGGCGTCAGTGGCTCCCCATACTGCTGCTCAACGGTATCATTCTGGCCCTGACCGCCATGGCCATCGCCCAGAACATCGGCCTGACCCGGGACAAGGAGGTGGCACGCCTCGAGACCATCGCCGATCTCAAGAGCAGGCGCATCACCGAGTGGCTGGGCAACCGGGAGCAGGATCTGCGCCAGATCGTCGGCAACTCCCGCGACGGGGCGCTCTCTCCCGCCGAGCCTCAGAGACCCTCAGATGAACAGGCGCAGCAACTGACGCGACTGGTCGAGTTCATCTCGGGGCGGGGATTCGATGGCGCGGCCCTCTTCGACCCCGCCGGCCAGGCCCTGTGGCAGACCCCGGGGGCCGGCACCATGAATGCCACCCTGCGCGATGCCCTGAGCCGGGTGGAGCCGGGCAAGGTGCTCAGGGTCGGCCCCTATCTGGATGAACGAGGTCAACCCAGGCTCGACTTCCTGGCCCCCCTGACCAAGGCGGCGGGGCCGGCCCCGGTCATGGTGCTGCAGATAAGCGGCAGTCACTGGATAAACCAGATCCTCACACCCTGGCCCACCCCCGACAGCAGCGGGGAAGCCACGCTGTTTCGCCAGCGTGCAGATCAGGTGCAGTATCTGAACGACCCGCGCTATCGCCCCGACTCGGCCCTGCGCCTGCTCCTTCCACTTCATCACGACACCCTGCTGGCGGCCCAGTATCTGCGGCTGGACGGCGGGCAGCGAAGGTCAAGGGTGCTGTCCGGCATGGATTATCGCGACATCGCGGCCTTTGGCGTCGTCTATCCGGTTGCGGACACGGATTGGTACCTGCTGACCAAGATAGACAAGGCCGAGCTCAACCAGGCCAGCTTCAAGGAGAGCATCTGGATTGGCCTCATCGCCCTGCTGGTGCTCTTCGTCACCAATGCCGGCATCATCTTGCTGCGCCAGCACACCCGACTGCTGATGGCAGAGCAGGTGCGCCACTCCCAGGCGCAACGGCTGCAGGCGTTGCAACTGCTCTCCGCCATCGCCGACAGCTCGGAAGATGCCATCTTCGCCAAGGACAGGGAGGGCAAATACATACTGTTCAACCGCGCCGCCAGCCAGTTCGTGGACAGACCCGCCGCCGAGATGCTGGGTCAGGATGACCTGGCCATCTTCCCCCCCGATCAGGCCCGGATGCTGATGGAGGCAGGCCGCCGGGTGATCGAGAACAACCGGGTGCAAACCGAGGAGGAGTACCTGACCCTGCCAGGTGGCGATCGGGTGTTCCTCGCCACCAAGGGGCCGCTGCAGGACAACGAGGGTGAGGTGATCGGCATCTTCGGCATCTCCCGCGACATCACGGACTTCAAGCGTACCGAGGCTGATTTGCGAGAACGGGAGGGACTGTTTCGCGCCCTGGTGGAGCAATCCCTCGCCGGCATCTACATCATCCAGCAGGGCAGGCTCTGCTACATCAACCCCTGTTTTGCCCACCTGTTTGGCTACGACTCCCCCGGTGTCCTGCTCGGCGTCGGCCCCCTGCACGCCCTGGCAAGCCCGAAGGACAGCGACCGGGTGGCCGAGCTGGTGCAGCGATGCGAGCAGGAGGGGAGCGACATCCATGCCCGCTTCAGCGCCCTGCACCACGACAACCAGCCTCTGGAGGTGGAGCTGTACGGGCGGCGCGTCGACTATCGCGGCCAGCCCGCCGTACTCGGGCTCTTGCTCGACGTCACCGAGCGGGAGCAGGTCGAGCAGGCCCTGACCCGCCAGGCCATGGAGCTGCGCCAGCAAAACGAGGAGCTGGAGCGTTTCAACAAGGTGATGGTGGACAGGGAGCTCGCCATGCTGACCCTCAAGCACCAGATCAATGCGCTCTCACACCAGCTCGGGCTGCCGCCGCCCTACCCCCAGGCCCCCATGCCGCCGGAGGAGCACCCATGATGCACCGACCGCAACTGTGGCACGTCCGCCCAGCCACCCAGCGCTGGGGCGTCTGCCTGCTGGCCCTGCTGCTGCCCGTCCTGATGTTGCAGATCCGGGTCCAGCTGCCCATCGCCTTTGGCGAGCGGCCGTTGCTGGTGCTCTTCATGCTGCCCATCATCCTCTGCGCCCTGCTGGGGGGCTTGCTGCCAGGCCTGCTCTGCACCCTGATCAGCGCCCTGGTCACCACCTACTTCCTGCTGCCCCCGATCCATGAGCTGACCGTGGCGGCCGGCCAGGATCTGGTGCAGTGGGGGCTCTTGGTCGCCAACGGCGTGCTCGTCAGCCTCCTCAGTGCCGCCATCCACAGCTCCCGCGCCCGGGAGATCCAGCGCTGGCAGGAGCTGATGAACACCCAGTCCCGCCTGCAACAGAGCGAGAACCGCTTCCAGGCCACCTTCGAGCAGGCGGCGGTCGGCATCGCCCTGGTCGCCCCCGATGGCGGTTGGCTGCGGGTCAACCGGCGGCTATGCGACATGCTGGGCTACCGCGCCGATGAGCTCATGGGCATGAGCTTCCAGCAGATCACCCACCCGGACGATCTCTTCATCGATCAGCACTACGTCGACCGGATGCTGGCGGGCGAGCTGCCCCACTACACCCTGGAGAAGCGCTATCTGCACAAGGGGGGCGAAGCCATCTGGACGACACTGACGGTGGCCCTGGTGAGGGATAGCGAGGGGGAGCCCGACTACTTCATCTCCATCATCGAGGACAATCAGCAGAACAAGGAGACGGAGGAGGCCCTGCGCCGCAACGAGGGGATCCTGCGGGAATCCCAGCGGCTGGCCAAGATCGGCAACTGGCGCTGGCGTGTCAGCGACGGCAACCACTTCTGGTCACCGGAGATCTACCGCATCTATGGCCGTGATCCCGCCCTCCCCCCTGCCGTCTATCCCGAGGTGAAAAAGTACTTCACCCAGGAGGGGTGGCACACCATGGCCCAGGCCGTCGAGCGCTGCCTGCACGATGGGCAACCCTACGAATGCGATGCCGGCGTCATCAACGAGCAGGGGCACCCGGTCTGGGTCATCGCCCGTGGGGCTGCCCTGCGGGACGGGGACGGCCATGTCGTCGAGCTCTATGGCACCGTGCAGGACATCACGGAGCGCAAGCTGGCCGAGCAGCAGTTGCTGCACAATCAGCAGGCGGCGCTCGATACCCAGCGCCGCGCCCGCCTAGCGGCACTGAACCTGATGGACGATGCCATCAGTGCCCGGGTCCGGGCCGAGTCCATCAGCAGTGCCCTGCGCGAGAGCGAGCAACGGCTGCTGATGGCCCAGGAGGGCGCCCACGTCGGGATCTGGGAGTGGGACATGGTCAATGATCACCTCTTCTTCTCCCCGGAATGCGCCCGCCTCTATGGCCGCGACGCCGGGCAGCTCACCACCTTTAACGCCTGGCAGGCCTGCCTGCACCCGGACGACAAGCCCCGTATCGACGCCCTGCTGGCCGAGCTCTCGGTCAGCGACAAGCCCTTCGAAATCGAGTTCAGGATCCTGCTGCCAAACGGCGACCTATGCTGGCTGGTGAGCAAGGGCAGCGTCTATCGGGATGCCTGGCAACGCCCCCTGCGTCTGCTCGGCATCCATCTTGACATCACGGAGCGCAAGCAGGCCGAGCAACAGCTGAGGCAGCTCTCTCTGGCACTGGAGCAGAGCCCGGATGGCGTCTTCATCACGGACACTCGGGCCCGCATCGAATATGTCAACGCGGCCTTCCTGACCATCAGCGGCTACCAGCAGGAGGAGGTCATCGGCCAGACCCCCTCCCTGCTGCGCTCCGGCCTCACCCCCAGAGCCACCTATGTCGCCCTGTGGGACGCCATCAAGCGTGGCCAGCGCTGGCACGGCGAGTTCGTCAACCGGCGCAAGGACGGCTCACACTATCAGGTGCTGGCGGCCATCTCCCCCATTCGCCAGGAGAACGGGCTGGTGACCCACTATGTGGCGGTACAGGCCGACATCACCGAGAAGAAACAGCTCGGCGAGGAGCTGGATCAGTACCGTTACCACCTGGAGGAGATGGTCGATGAACGCACCCTGCAACTGGCCCAGGCCCACCAGCGCGCCGAGAGTGCCAACCGCGCCAAGAGCGCCTTCCTGGCCAACATGAGCCACGAGATCCGCACTCCCATGAACGCCATCCTGGGGCTCACCTATCTGCTCAAGCGCGACACCCCGGACAGCACCCAGCACGAGCGGCTGGAGAAGATCGACAATGCCGCCCAGCACCTGCTCACCATCATCAATGACATCCTGGATCTCTCCAAGATAGATGCGGGCAAGATGGCGCTGGAGCAGAGCGACTTCTCCCTCACCGCCATGCTGGACAACGTCAGCGCCCTGATGAGCGAGCAGGCCCGCGCCAAGGGCCTCTCCCTCATGGTCGACATGGGAGACTCGCCCACCTGGGTCCATGGCGACATCACCCGCCTGCGCCAGGCACTGCTCAACTACGCCGCCAATGCCATCAAGTTTACCGAGCAAGGTGCGGTCACCCTGCGGGTACGGATGGCCCGTCCGCTTGCCGACGGCTACCTGCTGCGCTTCGAGGTGGAAGACACCGGCATCGGCATCAGCCCGGAGCAGTGCGAGAAGCTGTTCCAGGCCTTCGAGCAGGCCGACGTCTCCACCACCCGCAAATACGGCGGCACTGGCCTCGGGCTTGCGATCACCAGCCGGCTCGCCACCCTGATGGGGGGAGAGGCCGGCGTCAACAGTACCCTCGGCCAGGGGAGCTGCTTCTGGTTCACCGCCGCCCTCTCTGCGGGTCAGGGGGAGGCGCCGCACCCGCTCCCGCCGCAGCAGAGCCTGACGCAGACCGTCTTCCCCCACACTGCCCGGGTGCTGCTGGTGGAGGACAACGCCATCAACCGGGAGGTGGTGCTGGAGCTGCTTTGCAACAGCGGCCTCGTCATCGAGACCGCCGTCAATGGCCAGGAGGCGCTGGCCCTTGTCCGCCAGCATCCCTACGATCTCATCCTGATGGACATACAGATGCCGGTGATGGATGGCTACGACGCCACCCGCGCCATCCGCGCCCTGCCCGGCCTGGCGCGGCTTCCCATTCTCGCCCTGACGGCGAGCGCCTTCGAGGAGGACAGGAAGGCCTGTGAATCCGCCGGCATGAACGACTTCATCGCCAAGCCCGTCACCCCCGCCAAGCTGTTTGAGGCGCTGCAGCGCTGGCTGCCGAGCAAGGGAATGGTGGAGCCCGGTGAGCAGGATCTGTCCCTCGCCCCCCTGGCAGACCCCCTCGCCCGCCTGCAGGACGTCCCCGGGCTGGATCTGCAGCAGGGGTTGGCGGCACTGCAAGGCAAGCAGGACAAATACCTTGCCTTGCTGCGCCACTTCGCCAACGAGCATGGCCAAGACATGGTCCTGCTCCACCACCATCTGCAAACGGGGGATAGCACGAGCGCCACCCGGCTGGTTCACACCCTGCGCGGGGTCGCGAGCACCCTTGGCATGGTGGAACTCGCGCGGCAATGCCTGCATCTGGAGCAGACGCTCGCGGGGGATGGCCCCGAGCCGACCGCCCTGATGACGGTCATTGCCGGGGAGCTGGCGGCCTTGCACGACCGGCTGGGGGAAGAGGTGCCCGCCCAGGCGCCGCAGCTCATCCCCCTTGGCAGCCAGTGGCAACGGGATCTGCGCCAGCAGATGGAGGCCTTGCTGCTGCAAAGCGACACCGCCGTGATCCCGCTGTTCGAGCAGTATGCCGCCCCCCTGCGGCTCATGCTCGGGCCCCGCAGCGAGACCCTGGCCAGGCAGTTGAAGAGCTTTGACTTTGACGGCGCCCTGCTCACCTTGCACCAATGCGCGCAAGCAGATGAGCCCCCCACTGAGGTCATGCCCCCTCTCCCCGATGGCGCTTCACCGCCCCCGGGCCAGCCGAAGGGAGACAAAGGGTTGAATCACTGAATAAAGTCATGCATATAGTGTTGGTTCCCCCGGGGCCGCGCCGCCCGATGAGCGCGCCGTTTCCCGCTCAGGATCCAGCAGTGAAAGCATGCCAACCGCTTTTCCGTCCGCCGCCTGATCCTGCGTCACCGGCAGAACGATGATTTTTTAACTGTGCTTTACATGGAGCAATGAGCATGTTGTCAAAGCGTATTATCCCCTGCCTCGACGTCAAAGATGGCGTTGTGGTCAAGGGCGTGCAGTTTCGCAACCACGAGGTGATGGGCGGCATCGTCGATCTCGCCCGCCGCTACGCCGCCGAGGGTGCCGACGAGCTGGTGTTCTATGACATCACCGCCTCGAGCGACGCCCGGGTGGTGGACAAGAGCTGGGTGAGCCGGGTGGCCGAGGTCATCGACATCCCCTTCTGCGTCGCCGGCGGCATCAAGAGCGTCGAGGATGCCCGCCAGATCCTGGAGTTCGGGGCCGACAAGGTCTCCATCAACTCTCCGGCCCTGGCCGATCCCACCCTGATCACCCGGCTGGCGGAGCGCTTCGGCGTGCAGTGCGTGGTGGTGGGCATCGACTCCTACTTCGATGCCCCAAGCGGCCAGTATCAGGTCAAACAGTTCACCGGCGACGAGAGCCGCACCCGCACCACCAGCTGGACCACCCTGGAGTGGGTCAAGGAGGTGCAAAAGCGCGGCGCCGGCGAAATCGTGCTGAACGTGATGAACCAGGACGGCATGCGCCAGGGCTATGATCTCGAGCAGCTCAAACTGGTGCGGGCCGTCTGCAAGGTGCCGCTGATTGCCTCCGGCGGCGCCGGTGCCCTGGAACACTTTCGCGATGCCTTCACCCTGGCCGACGTGGACGGCGCCCTGGCGGCGTCCGTGTTCCACAAGGGCCTTATCCCCATTCCCGAATTGAAACGCTGGCTGAAAAACGAAGGAGTCGCCATCCGTGAATAATCAAGCAGTAGACAATGCATTGCCCCTGGCCGAGCGCCTGGACTGGGACAAGTGTGACGGCATGATCCCCGCCATCGTCCAGCATTCGCTAAGCGGCGAGGTGCTGATGCAGGGCTTCATGACCCGCGAGGCCCTGGAAAAGACTGAAGCCACCGGCCAGGTCACCTTTTTTAGCCGCAGCAAGCAGCGCCTCTGGACCAAGGGAGAAAGCTCGGGTCATGTGCTCAAACTGGTCGCCATCACCACCGACTGCGATCAGGACTCCCTGCTGATCGCCGCCGACCCGGTGGGCCCCACCTGCCATCTTGGCAATCCCTCCTGCTTCGACGGCCACCCGCTGCCGCCGCTCGGTTTTCTCGCCGAGCTCGAGCAAATCCTGGCCGCCCGCAAGGGCGCGGATCCGGCCACCAGCTACACCGCCAGCCTCTATGGCAAGGGCACCAAGCGCATCGCCCAGAAGGTGGGTGAAGAGGGGGTGGAAGTGGCCCTGGCCGCCATGGCGAAAGACAGGGAGGAGCTCATCAACGAATCTGCCGATCTGCTCTATCACCTGACCGTCTTGCTGCAAAACGAGGGGCTGGGCCTCAAAGACGTGGTGCAGCGCCTTTATGAGCGGCACAATAAATAAAGTATCATATTGCTTAACGGGCTATTTGGCCCGTTAAGCTTATTCAAATGACACCGCCAACTCAACCCAATCCCTGTATGTAGACATATCCACTCGTGATTTTTTATGTAAGCACGAATTAAGAACACCTTCTCTTAATTTCTCTGAAAAAACTTCCGCAGTAATTGAACGATATTTTTCATCAAACTCCTTAACATCCCTCTTTAATTTACTATCAATATTTTGATACTCACCCAAGTAACCAAATAAATAGTTTCTAATAAGATCTTTAATAGTGGCTTGGTATACGCCTTGTGTAAACGCACCATTACAGTCACTTTCCATTTTAATACTAACAGTGCCATAAATATTATTCATGCCGTGTAGTTTAATCACATCGGATTTAATACCTGATAAAAATGAATGACTACGCCCCGATGATATTATAGTGTCATAGTCAGATGGCTTGCTTTCATGCAAGGCTATAAGGTAAGCAAGAAAGACTATATTAATAGAGTCATTTTTCATATTCACAAGCACTAACAATGACCTATCAATAAGTTTTTCAGTACTTCTGAGTGAAAGCTGACAAGCATCTGCTATCGATGAAATTATAACCCCAAGTGAGTCCACGCCAAGGCCTGTAGGCCATATATTTTCAAAAACACTGCTATTAAGATAAGTTACATTAGATAAGTGGCTTTCAACAAAATTATGCCTTGAGCCACTAAGCATACTGAATCGCCGATTAAAAAAACGACTTAGATATATATAAGCATCAAATTCGGAACCATAAATTACTTTTACAGCATGTTGTAGTTGTTCTGTATCTGTAGCCAACACAAAGACCACTCTGGGAATATCGAATATATGTTTGATTGTTTCCAGCATTTCTACCGCATAGGAAGGGCGACAGCGATCCAGCTCATCAATCAAAATAAAGGCGGGATAATCCAGTTTTTCTTTACTTAATCCAACAGCTCCTTCCACCCATTGCCGTATTTCTTGTTTAAGATACTGAATAGATTCATAACGTTCCCTGTGATTACTACAGAGCGTATCAACCAACTTATCTGCATCTTCGCCTTCCAAAGAGAAATCACCATCTTCCAGCCCAGCTTTTTTAATGGCTGACTTGAGCACCAATCTTCCGCCGACCTTGAGCAAGCCCAATAGTTTTGTTTTGATGCCATCAGGTACGTCAATCTTATTTCCTGTAGCATCTCTCAGTTGATCGATTATCGACGAGATAACCGTCAACAAGGGGTCGTCGGAAAAGTCCTGCTGCCAGGCATCGATATAGACGGTGGGATAATGCTCTTTAAGTTCCATATACCAGCGCTTGATAAACCAGGTTTTACCCGCGCCCCATTCGGCATTGAGGTTCAGCACATAGTTGCGCTGTTTGCCCTCTGCCGCCAGATAGTTGGTCAGAAACTCGGCATAGCGAGCGCGCTCCAGTCGATCTCCTGCGAGCGTTTCCTCTCCCCCTTCAATGGCTCCAGGCCCATCCCATGAAACAGATTCCACCCAATCAAATGTTGCAAGCGCCATAGTATTTCCCTGTCTCGATACTGAGCAGGAGATTACCAGAGTGAGTTCCGAAAGAGTTTGATGAACATAGGATTTGGCGCCATATCATCCCGAGGCAATATGGCGCCGACTCAAGCGCTCAGAAGAGAGTAACGTCCAACCCTCACTCCAGCTGCTTGCGCAACATGAACTTTTGCACCTTGCCGGTGGAGGTCTTGGGCAGGGGGGTGAAGATGATGCGCTTGGGGGCCTTGAAGTGGGCCATCTGCTCGCGGCAGAACGCAATCAGCTCCGCCTGGCTGAGCACCCGCCCCTCCTTGAGCTTCACAAAGGCGCAGGGCACCTCCCCCCACTTCTCATCCGGCATGGCGATCACCGCGGCCTCGTCCACATCCGGGTGGCGATAGAGCACGTCCTCCACCTCCAGGCTGGAGATGTTCTCCCCACCGGAGATGATGATGTCCTTGGATCTGTCCTTGATCTCCACGTAGCCGTCCGGGTGCCAGACCGCCAGATCCCCGCTTCGAAACCAGCCGTCCGCCATCGCCTCCTCGCTCGCCGCCGGGTTCTTGAGATAGCCCTTCATGACGATGTTGCCACGCAGGAAGATCTCCCCCAGGGTCTTGCCATCCTGGGGCACAGGCTCGCCGCTGACGGGGTTGGCCACCCGCATCTCTCCCTGCAGCGGTGAGGCCACCCCCTGGCGCGCCTTGAGCCGCGAGAGCGCCGTGGCATCCTGCCCCTGCCAGCTTCGCTGGGGCTCGCACACCACGCAGGGGCCATAGGTTTCGGTCAGGCCATAGACGTGGGTCACGGCGATCCCCATGGCCTCCATGCCGGCGATCACGGTGGCGGGCGGCGCCGCCCCCGCCGTCATCGCCTTGATGGGATGGTCAAGCCCCAGTTTCAGGGCCGGATCGGCGTTGTTCAGCATATTGAGGACGATGGGAGCGGCGCAGAAATGGCTCACCTTGTGCTCATGCAGCGCCTCATAGATGGCGCCCGCCTGCACGTGGCGCAGGCAGACGCTCACCCCGGCGGTCGCCGCCAGGGTCCAGGGGAAACACCAGCCGTTGCAGTGGAACATCGGCAGGGTCCACAGATAGACGGGGTGCTTGGGCAGCTCCCAGGAGAGCGCGTTGTTGACCGCGTTCAGGTGGGCACCGCGATGGTGGTAGACCACCCCCTTTGGGTTGCCCGTGGTACCCGAGGTGTAGTTCAGCGAAATGGCCTGCCACTCGTCCGCCGGCAACCAGCCGGGCTCCTGCTCATCCCCCGTGGCGACGAAGGCCTCGTAGGTCAGCTCGCTCACCAGCTCCCCCTCCCGGTAGAGGGGATCGTCGATGGCGATCACCAGAGGCTGGCGGTCGATGAGAGAGAGCGCCTTGCGCACCACGGCGCCAAACTCCCTGTCCACCAGCACCACCCTGCTCTGGGCATGCTGGAAGATGAAGGCCATGGCGTCGGCATCGAGCCGGGTGTTGATGGTGTTGAGCACGGCGCCGCTCATGGGCACCCCGAAGTGGGCCTCGAACATGGCCGGCACATTGGGGGCGACGATGGAGACGGTGTCCCCCTCGCCGATGCCGCGGCGGCGCAGGGCCGAGGCGAGCCGACGACAGCGGCGCTCGGTCTGGGCCCAGCTCTGGCGCAGGGGGCCGTGGATCAGGGCCGGGTAGTCGGGGTAGACACTGGCCGCCCGAGCCAGGAAGCTCAAGGGGGTCAGGGCCTCGAAATTGGCGCCATTTTTATCGAGGCCTCTCTCATAGATGTTCTGGCTTGTCATCGGGTTCCTTCCTCGTCGGGGTGCAAAGCGGCGGTGCAGCCGTGAACGCGCCCTGGCATCGTGCCGGCGGCGGCTTTCTGGTACGAAATGCAAGGGTATCAAGGGGCTCTGGGGGCAGGTATTAGCAAAACGTCTTAGGCTGTTGTGCCCCCACGCCGGCTGATCTGCCTCTGTGACGTCCACTGGCCCACCCCTTTGTCGCCAAACACAGACGCTATTTTGGCGCGGTCGTTTTTTGCGCAGTCAGCCTCTGTCGCGATCCCGAGGCGCTTGCCTTGAGCCTGACGCGCAAAATGCCAAGAATGGTCCCAAGCCCTCAACGGGTACAAGTACGAGGAGAAGAGCGATGAACAAATCCATGTTGGCAGGTGTCGGGATCGGTATTGCCTCTGCGCTGGCATTGTCGGCGGCAGCCAGCGGATCCCTGTTTACCTCAGAGCCCCAGTTTGCCGAGGTGCTGGCCAGCAAGCCGGTGACCGAGACCATCAAGACGCCGCGCCAGGAGTGCCGCAACGTCACCGTCACCCACCGCAAGCCGGTGCAGGATGAGCACAAGATCCTGGGCACTGTGGTCGGTGCGGCCCTGGGGGGCGTGGTGGGCCACCAGTTCGGTGGCGGCAGCGGCAAGAAGGTCGCCACCGCCGCGGGGGCCGTCGCAGGCGGCTACGCCGGCAACCAGGTGCAGGGCAACATGCAGGCGGGGGACACCTACACCACCACGGAGCAGCGCTGCAAGACGGTGCAGGACAGCAGCACCCGCACCCTGGGTTATGACGTCACCTACCGCCTCGCCGGTCAGGAAGGGGTAGTGCGAATGGAACAAAAACCCGGCACCACCATCCCCGTCAAGGATGGCAAGCTGGTACTGAGCAACGCGCAGGGTTGATACTCCGTTAGGAGCGCCCCGCCATGAGGAAGGCCCACCACATCGGTGGGCCTTTTTCATGTCCACAACAAAAAGGGGCCCACAGGCCCCTTTCTATCTCGCTTTCACCTTTAGTGGCGGCCGAAGGGCCACCAGGGCTTGTCGTTGTCCTGAATGTCGACCCGGGTCTGCTGAACTGTGCCCGGCTGGGCCCCTTTCAGCTTCTCGAGGTTGACGCTGAACTGCTCGGTGGACTCCACGAACCAGTCATCCAGGATCAGCACCTTGACCGACTTGCTGCCCCCCTCGCCCTCGGCCCAGCTCACCGTCTGGCCGAACCAGGGCAGGAAATCCAGCCCCCAGCGCGCGGTGATCCCCTCAAGGCCCAGAGTGGCACGGGCCGGCTTGCTCAGATCGCCGCTGCGCACCACAGGGATCTCCGCAAACCACTGCCCCTCGTTCACCGTCAGGCTGGCGTGCGCCAACGAGATGGTGGAGGGCGCCAGCTTGTCCTTGATGGTCACCAGGGTCTGGTGCTGCTCCCCCAGGGTCGCGCCGCTCGCATCATAGAGCTCCAGGGTAAAGGTCTCGTCCCCCTCGTGCAGGGTGTCGCTCTTCACCGGGATGCTGATGCTCTGGCTGTCGCTCTGGCCGGCGGCCCAATGCAGGGTGCCGGTGAGGGGCGCCACGTCGTTGGCATCGGCGCTGCCAAAGGCGATGCGGTAGCTGACGCTGGCCTCCCCATGGCTGCCGTCACGGCGCGCCACGCTCAAGGCCAGGGTCTTGCCCTCCTCCACGCTGGCGGCGGCGCTCTCCAGGCTCAAGACGCCGGCGGGGGGCAGCGGATACTGGATGGCCACCAGCACGGGATCGTGATCCGAGGCGCTGAAGGGCCCCTCGGATTTCGCCAGCTGGCCGCTGTACTTGCTGCCGTACTCGAAGAAGTTGCTCTCGGCGGAGTTGATGTGCCAATCCTCGATGCCGATCACCTTGGCCGCGAGGCCAGGGCTTGCCAGGGCGTGATCCAGGTTGCCGAGCTCCCCTTCATAGCTGTAGGAGTAGGTGTCGGTGCCGTGGAAGCGGGTGTTGAGGTTGACCAGGCCATACCCCTTGCCAAGAGCGCTGCCGCTCTCCTCATACGGCTGACCCGCCAATGTGGTGAAGGAGGCGCTCATGATCTGGCGCGCCTGGGCGGCCGGATCATAGTCGGTCAGCACCCGGATGGGATCCTCCATGCCGTAGGCGTTCAGATCGCCGATGAGCAGCAGATCCCCGCTCACCCCCTTGAGGGTCTCCCCCAGCACCTTGGCGGCGGAGACCCGCAGCGCGTTGCAGTGGCCCTGGCCATCCAGGGGATCGGCGCTGGCGTAGTCGGGATAATCCTCGAAGCAGGCGGAGCCCTTGGACTTGAGGTGGTTGACCACCAGGGTCAGGGGCGCATCCCCCTTGGGGGAGCTGAAGCGCTGCACCAGCGACTCGCGCATCCCCTGGTTGATGGTCACCGGCTTGCCGCTGGCGTCCTGCGCCTCGGCCTGCTGCACCGGCAGCGCGATGAGGCTGGCGGCCCCTTGCGGGGTCACGCTGGCGGGCCGGTAGATGAGCCCTACCGTGATGGCGTCGGTGCCGATGGGCTGGCCATCGGGGGAAGCCACCCAGGCGTAGTGATCCGCCTCGTCTGGCTGGGCGGCGTTGAGGGCCGCCACCAGGTTGGCGATGGCGGAGTTGTCGCCGTAACCGTTGTTCTCGATCTCCATCAGCCCCACCACGTCGGCGTTGAGGCGGGTGATGGCGCTGACGATCTTGGTGCGCTGCAGCTCGAACTCAGGCACCGTCAGGGCGCCCCTGTTGCTGCCGGTGGGGTTGGCATCGCCCCCCACCACAGTGGTGAAGAAGTTGAGTACGTTGAAGCTCGCGACCCGCAGATCCCCCGCCCCGGAGAGCTCGGGCGTCTGCACCCTGTCCCAACCGCTGTGATCGATCTGGCTTGCGTCGATGCGGTTGCTGGCCACTATCCGGAACAGGTTGTAGGAGTAGCCGAGCGCCCCCTCCAGCCCGTTGAGCTTGTCGCCGATGCGAAGATAACCGTCCTCGGCGTTGAAGCCGGGGAACCAGGGCAGCACACCGTCCGGCGCCTTGGCGTCCGTCTCCACCACCAGCTGGTTCTGCTGGTTGCGCAGGGCCCAGTCGCTCGCCTCCTGGCTCATGGCGGCAAATTTCTGGGTCGACTTGATGAGGGGGGCACCATAGGCCAGCACCAGGTTGTTGCGCTTGCCGTCGTAATCGAAGCTGAAGTTGCGGGTCACCACCAGGCTGGACTCCGGCACCAGCCGCACCTGCATCCCCTCGTGGCGCTCCAGCAGCTGGCTCAGGCTCTCGCCTCCCACCGGCACCAGATCCACCGCAGGCAGCAAGGCACCTGCCGGCTGGGTCACCACCAGTTGATCGGCGCTGAGCTGGGTCTGGTTGAAATACTCTTTGACCTTGCCCGAGACGCACACCTCGGCCCCCGGCACCAGGGCGCCGTTGGCCTGGGTGCTGTGGATGAAGAGGCCGTCCGAGGTGGCCGGATCCCCGTCCCCCTGCGCGTCCTGAATGAAGAAGCCCTTGTAGAGGCCGCTCACCACCTGGGTCACCACGCCGCGGGTGGCATAGGCCTGCTCGGACTCGAACTTGCCGGCCGGCACCAGGGGGCTGCTGCTGCCGGGGCCCTGGATGGCGGGCACCGGCACAAGAGTGTCTACCGGGCAGACGAAGGCGGGCGGCTGGCTGCCATCACAGGGGGCATCGCCGCTGCAGCCAAGACCGCTGGCGTCATCCTTGGGGGCGGCCAGGTATTCCAGCGCAGGATCGAAGGGCGAGGTCGCATCAATCCGGCCCGTGGTGACGGTGGCCTTGCGGCGCAGGGTCATGTCCAGGGTCGAGACGCCGCCCGAGACCCAGGCCGTGCCCGGATCCACCCCCACCTGGCCGATGCTGTCCACTATCTCGCTGCCGCGATAGAGCACCAGGGCGTCGTCGCCGTTGAACACCAGATTACCGCTGGTCTGATTGGCCTTGGCCAGGATCTCGGCGTTGGCGGAGGGGTTGGCCAGCACCAGACTGGCCCCCGGGGCCAGGGTGCCTTGCAGCGCCAGGCTGTTGGTGGGGGCATCGGTGAGGGGTTTGCCGTTGGCATAGAGTGCCAGCCGGTATTGGGAGAGATCGACGGCGTCGCTGCCGAGATTGCTCAGCTCCAAAGCCTTGTTGTTGCCAGCGCCTTCCAGGTATTCGGTGACAAGCAGTTGCGCCTGTGCCTGTCCCGCCAGCGCCAGCCCGACGGCCAGCGCTACCAGAGAGTGTCTTCCTGACATGGTCAGTTTCCTTTTTTATTTGCAGATCATGTTATTGGCGCCCCGCGCAAGGCGGGCCGCAGCACCTTGTTGATGTCGAACTCGGCCAGGGGCCAAGATCGCGCCTACTCTGCCCCTTTGACGGCGGAGCCGCTGGGAGCTGGCTAACAATGACCGCAAATTGTTGCGCGCAGGTGACGATCAATACCCGAATGGGCAGTGTCTGTCATCGGTGCGCAGGAAATCGTCGCCACCTCTGGCGGGGCCATGCCAGGGGGCTCGACATCGAGCAGAGTCCGGGACTGAGCCCCCGCTTCAGAGGCGCGAGCGAGACGGCCAGAGCGTGGTTCCAGGTGCAGCCAGCTAGGCGCCACAGGCCCCCATGATCCCTGAAAACAGAGAGATGGGCTCCATTGGAACGGCACTCTGTGCTCGTGTGAAGCCGATTCCGGCAATGACAAATTTAACAAGAGAGGAGACAGGACAAACGTTTATTGCTTTTCGGTTCACGAATAGCAATAGTTCTCACTTCTTTTTTTTGGCCTTATCCCCCCGAGGTTTCACAAGATGTTTCGTCACCCCCTGGCAAAGTTGCTGCTGCTTGGTCAGCTCGCCCTGATGAGCTGGATGGCACAGGCCGCCGCCCCCGTTGAAGTGGAAGATGTGATGGGCCGCAAGGTCTCCCTGAGCCTGCCCGCGAGCCGCATCGTGCTCGGTTTCTATCCCGAGGATTATCTGGCCGTGGCCGGTGAAGGCGGCGCCGATCGCCTGGTGGGCATGTCCCGCGGCTGGTTCGTCAAGTCCCGCCCCGCCATCTGGTCCCTCTATGTGGCCAGCCTGCCGCAACTGGCCAGGGTGCCGGACCTTGGCAACGTGCAGGATCAGAGCTTCTCCATCGAGAAGACCCTGGCGGTCAAACCCGATCTGGTGATCCTGGCCCAGTGGCAATACGAGGCCCTGGCCCCGGATCTGCCGCGCCTCGAGCAGGCAGGCATCCCAGTGGTGGTGGTGGACTACAACGCCCAGACCCTGGCCCGCCACATGGCTAGCACATTGCTGCTTGGCAAGGTGACCGGCCAGGAGGCCCGTGCCCAGAAGATGGCCGACGAGTACAAGGCCAGGATTGACATCATCACCTCCCGCATCGCCGCCGCGAAGCGCCAGCCCCCCCGGGTCTATATCGAGCTGGGTGACAAGGGCCCGGCCGAGTACAGCTACACCTATGGCAAGGATATGTGGGGCGCCATGGCCCTGCTGGCGGGGGGTGACAACGTGGCGGCGCCCTTCGTCGAGCGCTGGGGCCCCATCCACCCTGAGCAACTGCTGGCGAGCAAGCCCGAGGTGATCCTGATGGCGGGCTACGAGAGCGTGAGCAGCGCAGAAGCGATGCAGGTGGGCCAGGACGTCTCGGCCGAGACGGTGCGCCAACGTCTGCAGGGCTTTGCCGCCCGTCCGGGCTGGAGCGAGCTGCCCGCGGTGCAGCAGGGTCGCCTCTATGCGGTCTATCACGGCGCCACCCGCAGCATCATGGATGCCGCCCTCATCGAGTTCATGGCCAAGGCCCTCTACCCGGATCTGTTCCAGGATCTCGATCCCCTGGCCACCTATCAGGGCTTCTACCGCAGCTATCTGCCCATCCGTCCCGAGGGTACCTTCATGCTGGGTATCAAGCCGGGTGAAGCCAACTAAATCCGGTCGTTCGGGCTCTGCCCACCTCGGCAGAGCCCTCTTCGTCATCCCTCTTTAACCGGGCGCCCCACATGGCGCCCGCTTCAGGATTGTCATCATGAATGATCTGGCTGCCCTCCAGCAGACCCTCACCCGCCAGCGGCAACGGGAGCGCCGTCGCTGGCACTGGCTGGCGCTGCTCACCCTGGTGCTGTGCATCACGCTAGTGCTCGACATCGCCACCGGTCCCTCTCTGCTGCCCCTTGGGGAAGTGGTCAATGCCCTGCTCTCTCCCGCCCAGGCGGACGCCATGACCCGCACCATAGTCCATGACATGCGCCTGCCCATCGCCCTGATGGCCCTGGTGGTCGGCGCGTCGCTGGGCCTTGGCGGCGTGCAGATGCAGACCCTGCTGGACAACCCCCTCGCCAGCCCCTTCACCCTGGGGCTCGCGGCCGCGGCCGGGCTTGGGGCCGCACTGGCGCTCTATACCGGCGGGCTCGGGCTCCCTCCCCTGATCGCCATTCCGGCCGGTGCCTTCATCCTGTGCATGTTTGCCGCCAGCCTCTTGTTTGGTCTGGCCATGATGCGCAACATCAGCAGCCAGACCCTGATCCTGGCGGGCATAGCCCTTTTGTTCCTGTTCCAGTCCCTGCTCTCCCTGCTGCAGTTCCTCTCCTCCCCCGAGCTCAACCAGCAGATCATGTTCTGGCTGTTTGGCAGCCTGATGCGCACCACCTGGGACTCCCTGATCATCACGGCCGCCGTCACCCTGATCTGCACCCTGCTCATCTATCGGGATGCCTGGGCCCTCACCAGCCTGCGTCTGGGGGAAGCCAGGGCCCGCAGCCTCGGGGTCAACGTGGACAGGCTGCGCATGAAGACCCTGATCCTGGTCGCCCTGCTCACCGCCACCGCCACCAGCTTCGTCGGCATCATCGGCTTCGTCGGCCTGGTGGCTCCCCACATCGCCCGTATGCTGGTGGGGGAAGATCAGCGCTTCCTGATCCCGCTCTCCGCCCTGTGCGGCGCCTGCATGTTGTCGGCAGCCTCTGTGCTCTCCAAGTCCATCATTCCGGGGGCCCTCTTTCCCATCGGCATCGTCACCGCCCTGATTGGCGTGCCCTTCTTCATCTGGCTGATCCTCGGCAGGGGGCGTAAACGTGCTTGAGATAACCCGACTCTCCCTCTCCCTCGGCCAGCAGACCCTGCTGCGGGAGCTCGACCTCACCCTGCATCCGGGTCAGGTCCATGTGATCATCGGCCCGAACGGGACCGGCAAGACCTCGCTGCTGCGCGCCCTGTTCGGTGAACTGACCCCGGCCGCTGGCGACATCCGCCTGGGGGGTCAGAGTGCCCGCCAGATGACCCAGGCCAAATGGCGCCAGCAGTTTGGCTACATGCCCCAGAACATCCAGCTGGAGCTGGACTTGAGCGTCATCGAAGTGGTGGTGCTGGGGCGCCTCGACAGCCTCTCCATGCGTCTGGCGGACGAGGACATACTGGCGGCCGGTCGCGCCCTGCAGGCGCTCGGCATCGCCCATCTGGCGGATCGCCCCCTCTACTCCTTGAGCGGCGGCCAGCGGCAGATGGTGCTGTTTGCCCAGGTGCTGCTGCGGGATCCCCGCATCATGATGCTGGACGAGCCGGTCAGCGCCCTGGACCTGCATCACCAGATGCAGCTGATGGAGCACCTCTGTGAGCAGACCCGGGAGCAGCAGTGGATCACCCTGGTGGTGCTGCACGATCTCAACCTGGCGGCCCAGTTTGCCGATCAGCTGATCGTGCTGGCAGGGGGCGATCTGCAGGCCTTCGGCCCTCCCGCCCGGGTGCTCGACGCGGCCCTTATCGAGCGCCTCTATCGGGTGCCGGTGCAGATAAGCCACGATCAGAGCGGCATCCCCTTCCTGCGTACCCTGCGAAGACAATCATGACGGCCCCTTCGGCATGGCCCGCAACCGGCCCCAGGGTACACACAAGATGAGCGGCGCCTCCTGTTGGCGGGACTGGCAGGGCATGAGCCCGGCCGCCCGCCTGCTCATCATCAATGGTCTGGCGTTCAACCTCGGCTTCTACATGATGATGCCCTTCCTCGCCCAGCACATGGGCAGCGGGCTTGGCCTCGCCGGCTGGGCCTGCGGCCTGGCCATGGGGATGCGGGTCTTCAGCCAGCAGGGGCTCTTCCTGCTGGGGGGCACCCTCGGGGATCGCATCGGCTATCACCCCGCCATCGTTTGGGGCTGCCTGGTGCGCTCGGTCGGTTTCGTGCTGCTGGGCTGGGCCGAGTCCCTGCCCATACTGCTGCTGGCGGCGACCCTCACCGGTTTTGCCGGAGCCCTCTTCACCCCCTGCGCCCAGGCCTATCTCGCCAGCGAATGCAGCGCGCCCAGTCAGCGTCAGCGCGCCTTCGCCCTGCACAATCTCGCCAGCCAGGCGGGCATGCTGTTCGGCCCCCTGGTCGGCCTGACCCTGACCCAGCAGAGCTATGCCCTGACAGGCTTGTTGGCGGCTAGCCTGTTCGCCCTGCTCGGGGTGCTGCAGTATCGGGTGCTGCCCAAGCGCCCGGCGGTCAACCAGAGCCCGCGCGGCGCCATTTTGCGCCAATGGCGGGAGATCCTGCGCCAGCGCCCCTTCATGGTGTTCACCCTGCTGGCGGGCAGCTACCAGATCCTGTTCCACCAGCTCTATCTCGCCCTGCCCGCCCATATCCAGAGCCTGCCGGACGCCACCCAGCTGCTCGGCGGCGTCTTCACCCTCTCGGCGGTGATCGGCGTCCTGCTCCAGCTGCCGGCCTCTCGTCTGGTGGAGCAGCGCCTTGGGGTGCCGCTCGCCATGGGGCTGGGGATCGGGGTGATGGGGCTGAGCTATCTCGCCCTGCCGCTGCTCTCCCCCTGGCCGACGGCGGGCGTCCTGGCGCAGGTGGCCCTGCTATCCCTCGGATCCACCCTCTGCTTCCCGCTCTTTGCCGCCCAGTTGCCCCGCTACGCCCCCCCTGAGCAGCTCGCCAGCTACTACGGCTTCTATGCCAGCGCCGGGGGCTGCATGGCGCTCTTTGGTAACCTGCTTGTCGGTTTTATGCTGGGGGATGCAGGCAGCCGCCCCGCCACCGCCATCTGGCTGCTGCTGGCCCTCGCCGGCCTGCTGGCGGGGGTTGGCCTCTATACCCAACTGCGCAGAAGCGGCCACGAGCAGGCAGCCATCAATAAATAAACCTGGCGGCCAAGGCCGCCAGGTTTTTATCTCATTCCTCCCTCTCCGCTCTCCCCCTTTTCGTCTAATCCGAAACAAGGCGATATGCTAGACGTCGGTGACGGCCTAACCAGAAAGAGGTTCAACTCTTGTACCTGCTCAGTCATTACAACCTGATCCTCTCGGCAGGTAACAACCTTGTCTACCTGCTCCAAGGCGAGTTTCAGGTTGGGGCAGTGGACATGGGGCATTCGATCAGATTCAGATATGCCTCATAGTGAAGAAGTGGCAAGATGAGAGGGTTTATGGCGAATTACAGATACATATCACATGAAGATAGCGAACACTAGATTATGCTGCGTTAATGTCGAGAATTAGTTTAACTAAAAACAATGGAATATATATGAGAGATCCTAGAATATTTATTGCCTCTTCCGTAGAAAGCCTAGATGTAGCGGATGCATTCAATGTGAATTTGGATCATCAAACTGAAGTAACTGTTTGGAAACATGGTTTCACCCTCTCTCAAAACACAATTGACTCTCTAGTGAAAATGGCAGACTCTGTTGATTTCGCTATTTTCATTTTTACGCCAGATGACGTTGCGCAAATTCGAGAGCAACAGAAAAGCATTGCTCGCGACAATATCGTTTTCGAATTGGGTCTATTTATCGGAACCTTAGGAAAAGAAAGGTGTTTCATTGTAAAACCTAGAGATACTGATTTACATCTTCCGACTGATCTTTTGGGGCTAACCCCCGTAGATTATAATGAAAAAAGAACAGATAGAAATTTAGAAGCGGCAGTTAACCATCCATGTACATTAATAAAGCGAGAGATCAACAAACTAGGCTTGCTTGCTCATGAACTAGACGTGACTCAAAAACCTCGCAGAAAAATTGAATATAACTATAAACTTGGGAGCATTGAGCATCGAATGTTAACAAGAGTTCTAGAGAGCTATACTACATCTCCTGATGGGGAAGCTGTTTGGCGTGTTTTAAATGATATTAAGGGTGTAGATAGTGGAATATTGAGCCTAGCTTCTATTAAACTTGAGAAATTAGGTTTTTTGGATAAAAGAATAGCAATTGATCATGAGTACAATAATAGTGAATATTATACTCTTTCTATCACATCTGAAGGCATTGATTACTTGTTAGATAATGAGCATTTGATTCATAAAAGTGGTGATGTATCTTCATTTTAACTTCTTTTATATATGGAAGCAGTATTGTCACTGTAAATCAGAAGAAAATGGCGGGCTCTCTGCCATTTCTTATTTTTCTATTGTTGGCCATATAGGGGGGATTTTCTACATCGAGAACCGTAGGTTCGATTAGCGCAGCGTAATCGGACATTCGCGATAGCAATAAAAAGGACGCCATCAGGCGTCCTTGAAAAAAACTGGGTCAACTCCCCAGATGCAGCGCCAGCCAGACCGCCAGGGGGATCACCACCACGGAGAGCGCATTGCCGCCGAGCACTATACTGGCCACCTTGTCGGGCTGGCACTGGTACTGCTCGCACAGCATGTAGTTGAGCACCGCCGGGGGCAGCGCCACCGAGAGCATCAGGAGCGGTATCCAGTCAGGCTCAAGGGGCAGCAGCCAGACGGCGATGCCAAGGGAGATCCCCCCCGCCAGCAGATAGAGCAGGTTGCATTTGAGCGCGAGCCCCAGGTGGCCCAGCTCCCCCTCCATCAGCCGGATGCCTAAGGCAAACAGCATCAGGGGCACCGCTATCTGGCCGAGCAGGGAGGCGCTGGTCACCAGGTAGTCCGGCAGCGGGATCTGCAGGTTGGCCACCAGCAGCCCGGCGAAGGCGGCCCAGAGCACGGGGCTTTTCAGCCAGCCCCAGCGGGAGCTGCTCGCGGAGAGGATAAACATGCCCACCGAGAAGTGGAGCAGGTTGGAGAGCACGAAGAGGATGACGATGGCGCCGAGCTGCTGCTCACCAAAGGCCAGCACCATCAGCGGGATGCCGAGGTTGCCTGTGTTGCGAAACATGGCGGGCAGGATCAGCGCCGCTCTCTCTATGCCCTTGAGCCTGAGCAGGGAGAGCAGCAGGCCCGGCAGCAGGATCACCAGGGCCCCGGCCGCGATCAGCGGCAGGTGGGCCGCCAGATCCAGGGGGTATTTCACCAGCGCCGAGAAGACCAGCGCCGGGGAGAAGAGCTCTATATTGGCCCGGTTGATGTAACCGAGTTCGGCTCCCCCGCGCAGCCGCCCGTAGAGGGCGCCGAGGCCCGCCACCGCAAACACCGGGATGACGATATCGAGCAGGGCACTGAGCATGGGGAGTCCGTCTTAGAGTTCGCGGGCGGGGCGTCCCATCAGCACCACGGGATCCAGGGTGACCTCCAGGGTGCCGTTGCTGACCCAGAGCTGGCCGTCCGAGATGGTGCAGGTGAGCTGCATGGTGCGCTCCACCATGGCGGTCAGGGGCAGGGTCTGGCTGTCGGAGAGCTCGATCACGGTGAGGTTGTCGTGCAGGCCGAGCTTGCCCTGGTTCTGCTTCCACCAGACGCTGGTGCCGCGGCCACCGTAGAGATAGAGCACCACCTGACGGGAGCGGTTGCACGCCTTCTTGAGGCGCTTCTCGTCGGGCTGGCCGAGTTCAATCCAGAGCTCGATCTCGTCGGAGTAGTTCTTGCGCCAGAGCTCGGGCTCGTCGTCCGCCGAGAGTCCCTTGGTGAACTCCAGCCGCTCGGCGGCGTGCCAGGCAAAGGCCGCCAGCCGGATCATCATCCGCTCGTCGGTCTCGGAGGGGTGACGGGCCAGGGTGAGGGAGAAGTCCTGATAGAGATTGCGGTCCATGTCAGACAAGCTGATCTGGGCCTTGAAGATGGTTGCCTTGAGCGCCATAGAAATCGTGAACACCTGATAAAAGAGAAAAGGGCGGACATGCCGGGCGCCAGTGTAATCAAAATGGCCGCCGGGTTCGACCATATTGACCACAGTTTCCCCACTTGGGGCTGGATAAGTGCCTTAAAAGACACATAAAACAAATGCCAGTCCGTGAGACTGGCATTTGGCGGCATGAACGAGAGTGACTCACTTCTCGGCGGACTTGACCCCGAAGGCATTGAGCAGCAGGCAGCAGATCACTGCCACGGCCACGAAGCCGCTCAGGAAGATAAAGGGCATGGCCCCGTATCCCAATATGTTCCAGATGGTTTGTTCAAGCAGACTCATAGTGTGTCCTTCATCCAGTGAAATGGGTGTCCCTTGCGTGACGGAGTAGTCCCCGTTCCTGATAAGGCTATTTGACCTCAACCGGCGCCTGAGTCCTATGCCACCAAAGTAATAAATGGGGCACCAGTTTGCGCCAGATCAATGATTTGGCCCCTGATGTGCCGCTTTTTTGCCCATGGGGCGAGCATTCCCCCCTTCCCTGCCCACGGTCAGACAAAAAAGCGAGGCGACCCCGGGGTCGCCTCGCGTACATCCTGTGCAGATCGCCTGGGATCAGTAGAAGCGCTGCTGCTCCGCCGCCATCGCCTTGAGGCGTGCGCAGGGGGCGAACCTATCGCCGTGGCGCTTCTGGTAGAACTCGAGGCGCCCCACCAGGTGATCGATGCCGAGGCTGTCCATGTAGCGGAAGGGACCGCCCAGGAAAGGCGGGAAGCCGATGCCGAAGATGGCACCTATGTCGCCGTCACGGGCCGAGGCCACCACGCCGCTGTCGAGCGCCATGGCCGCTTCGTTGAGCATCAGCAGCACGCAGCGCTCGGCGATCTCCTGGCGGGCCAGCTTGGGCGATACCTTGACCCCGAGCACGGCGTAGACGCTCTCGTCCACCGTCTTCTTGCCCTCCTTGCCGGTGAGCTTGTTGCGCGGCGCCGCCTTGCCGTAGAGGTAGAAGCCCTTGCCGTTCTTGCGCCCCTTGCGATCGTCTTGCAGCAGCTTGTCAAAGGCCTTGGGGGCCTGGAACTGCTCGCCGCCGAGCTCTTTCTCGAGGATGGGGGAGATCTTGGCGCCAACGTCGATACCGACCTCATCGAGCAAGGTGATGGGGCCGACCGGGAAGCCGAAGTCCAGCAGGGCGCCGTCCAGCACCTCCACCGGCTCCCCTTCCAGCACCAGGCGCGCTGCCTCGTTCATGTAGGGGGCCAGGATGCGATTGACGTAGAAGCCCGCCTCGTCTTTCACCACGATAGGCGTCTTGCCCTGGGCCCGGGCGAAGGCCAGGGTGGTGGCCACCGTCTCGGGGCTGGTGCCCGCGTGGGGGATGACTTCCGCAAGCGGCATCTTGTCCACCGGGCTGAAGTAGTGCAGCCCCACCACCCGCTCCGGATGGGCGGCATTGGCCGCTATCTGGTGGATGGGCAGGGAAGAGGTGTTGGAGGCAAAGACGGTGTGTTCACCGCACTCGCGCTCCACGTCCGCCACCATCTGGTGCTTGAGGGCGAGATCTTCAAACACCGCCTCCACCACCATGTCGACCCGGTGGAAACCGGAATAGTCGAGGGTGCCGGTGAGCAGGCTCATCTGCTTCTCCAGCTCGCTGCGCAGCAGCTGGCGGCGCTTGAGCTTCCTGGCCAGCAGATCATAGCTGTAGCGCATGGCGTTGCCGATGCCGGCGCTCCCTACGTCCTTGATCCGCACCGGCACCCCGGCCTTGGTGGCGGTGACGAAGGCGATGCCGCCCCCCATCAGGCCCCCGCCCAGCACGGCGGCATGGGCCACCTTGCGCGGCTCGGCGCCCTGATAGGCGACCTCTTTCTTCATCTCTGTGGTGGCGAAGAAAATCGAGCGCAGGGCGGCGGATTCCGCCGTCATCACCAGCTCGCCAAAGTGGCGGGACTCGGCGGCGAGGCCGGCCTGCATCCCCTCCTCCACGCCGATGCGCACCACCTCGAGGATCCGCTCAGGGGCCGGGTAGTTGCCACGGGTCTTGGCTTTGACCCCCTTGCGGGCCTGATCGAACAGCACCTTGCGACCCAGGGCATTGGTCTCCAGCACCTTGCCCTGCAGATCCCGCTTCAGCCGATGGCGGGGCTTGCCCTTCTTGGCAAGCTTGATGGCGGCCTCCAGCAGGATGGAAGGCGGCACCACATCGTCCACCAGCCCCAGTTTCTTGGCCTGCTTGGCCCGCACCTGCTTGCCGGTCAGCATCAGATCCAGCGCCTTGGCCACCCCGATGAGGCGCGGCAGTCGCTGGGTACCGCCGGAGCCCGGCAGCAGGCCGAGCTGTACTTCCGGCATGCCCAGCACGGTTTTAGCGTGATCTGTCACCACCCGGCCATGGCAGGCGAGCGCCAGCTCCAGCCCGCCGCCGAGGCAGGGGCCGTGAATGGCGGCGATCACCGGTATGGTCAGCGCCTCGATCTCGGCGAAGACCACCTGACCCTCCCGCGACAGCGTCTCGGCGTCACGGGCACTGGTGCAGGCGGCCAGCATGCCGATGTCGGCCCCGGCGATGAAGGAGTCCTTCTTGCCAGAGACGATCACCAAGCCGATCAGATCGCGGTTCCCCTTTATCTCGGCCAGCACGGTGCGGATCTCGTCTGCGAAGGCGGCCTTCAGGGTGTTCATGCTCTCACCGGGCACATCCATGCACAGGATGCCGATGCCGTCTTTGCGAATTTCCAGTGAAAAAGTCTTAGCGCTCATCATTCAACCTCCAGCACCATGGCCACACCCAGCCCACCCGCCGCACAGGCGGTGTTGAGCCCCAGTCCCCCACCCCGACGCCGCAACTCGTGCAGGGTCTGGGTGATCATGCGCGCACCTGTGGCGGCAAAGGGGTGGCCATAGGCCAGCGAGCCGCCGAGGACGTTGAATTTGTCCATGTCCACCTCGCCGATGGCCTGATCCCGGCCCAATTTTTCGCGGGCAAATTCGGCACTGGCAAACATCTTGAGGTTGGCCAGGGTCTGGGCGGCAAAGGCCTCGTGCATGTCGATGAGGGTCAGATCGGCCAGCGTGATGCCGGCCCTGTCCAGCGCCAGCGGCGTGGCATAGGAGGGGCCCATCAGCATGTCCTGCCAGACGTCGATGGCGGAGAACGCGAAGCTGCGGATATAGCCTAGGGGCTCGAGACCGAGCTCTTTGGCGCGCCCCTCGCGCATCAGCAGCACGGCGGCGGCGCCGTCGGTGAGCGGGGTGGCGTTGGCGGCGGTGACGGAGCCATGCAGCCGGTCAAACACCGGCTTTAGCTTGGCGTAGCTCGCCAGATCCGAGCTTTCGCGGATGTTGTTGTCCCGCTCCAGCGGCGACTTGTAGGGGGGCACGTGGGCGGTGAACACCTCGCCACTGAGCTTGCCCTCGGCCCAGGCTTGCGCCGCCAGCGTATGGGAGCGGTGCGCCAGGGCATCTTGCGCCTCGCGGCTGATCTGGTGGCTCTTGGCCATCTGCTCGGCGGTCTGTCCCATGGAGAGGCCGGTGGAGTACTCGGCCACTGCGGGCGGCACCGGCATCAAGTCTTTCAAGCGCAGACGACGCAGAATATTGAAACGCTGCTGCAGGTTGCGCGCCTTGTTGAGATCCACCAGAGCACGGGCCAGGGTCTTGCTCACCCCTATGGGGAGCACGGAGGAGGAGTCGGCCCCGCCGGCGATGGCGATGTCCACCGTGCCGGCCATGATGGATTCGGTGACGTTGGCCACCGCCTGGAAACTGGTGGCGCAGGCGCGCGACACGCTATAGGCATCTGTGCTGACGCTCATGCCGGTGCCGAGCACTATCTCCCGGGCTATGTTCGGGGCTTCCGGCATCTGGACCACCTGGCCGAACACCAGCTGGTCGATGAGCTTGGGATCGAGATCGGTGCGGGCGAGCATCTCGCTCACCACCAGTTTGCCGAGATCCACCGCAGGCACGCCGTGGAAGGCGGTGGCCTGCTTGGCAAAGGGGGTTCGCAGACCCGCCACGACGGCAATCCGTTCGCCCTGGCGAGTCGTCAGTTTCAATGGCTGTTTCATCCTGGCTCCTTGGTTAAACGAGAAGATTAAAAGGAAGAGGTCTGACCTCATAACGCCACATCTTAACAATCCAATCACAACTTTCATACGGCTGATTGAAACTAAATTGTCCCCATCTTGGTCCCCTCCCTCGCCCTTGGGGGCCAACTGGAGTATAAAAAGATCAACTTCCATAAAAACAACGGGTTCATTACATGGCAGCGGCCGAATTCAGAGCGCTTGGGGACTATCTTGGCAGTCAGATCCTGGGACAGGGCCCCCTCATCGAGGGGCTGCTGATCGCCCTGCTATGTGAAGGACATGTGTTGATCGAGGGGGCGCCGGGGCTGGCCAAGACCCGGGCCGTCAAGGCGCTGGCCGGTGCCGTCGAGGGGCGTTTCGCCCGCATCCAGTTCACCCCGGATCTGCTGCCCGCCGATCTCACCGGCAGCGAGGTGTTTCACCCCCAGGACGCCAGCTTCGTGTTCCAGCCCGGCCCCTTGTTCAACCACCTGGTGCTGGCGGACGAGATCAACCGGGCCCCGGCCAAGGTGCAGTCCGCCCTGCTGGAGGCCATGGCCGAGCATCAGATCACGGTGGGCAAGAAGAGCTGGCGCCTGCCGCCGCTCTTTATGGTGGCCGCGACCCAGAACCCCATCGAGCAGGAGGGCACCTATCCCCTGCCGGAGGCCCAGCTCGACCGTTTCCTGCTCAAACTCATGGTGGATTACCCCAGCCCCGCCATGGAGCTCGCCATCTTGCAGCTCAACGCCGGGGGCGACGCCCTGCCGCCGCCCCCCGTGACCCTGAGCCAGGCCGCCTTGCTCTCGGCCCGCAGCGCGGTGCAGGCCGTGCAGATGCAGACCCGGCTAGAGCACTATCTGGTGCAGCTGATCTGTGCCACCCGCCCCGGCAGCGGCCTCTGCCCCGAGCTCGAACCCCTCATTGCGGTAGGCGCCAGCCCCAGGGCCAGCATAGGCCTGGCCCGCGCCGCCCGCGCCCGCGCCTGGCTCGCCGGGCGCGACTTCGTGCTGCCGGAAGACATCCAGCAGCTGGCCCCGGCCATCTTGCGTCACCGCCTCATTCCCAGCTATCAGGCCCTGGCGGACAACCTCGACAACGACACCCTGATCGCCCGTCTGCTGGATGCCATCCCATGTCCCTGACAGCCCGCTGTCCAGCGCCACCGCTTCATCCCGAGCCATCAGGCCCTGGCGGACAACCTCGACAACGACACCCTGATCGCCCGTCTGCTGGATGCCATCCCATGTCCCTGACAG
>NZ_JAAROG010000010.1:0-51009 GCF_023093515.1 Aeromonas genomosp. paramedia | reverse complement strand
CCTGCCGTCCAGCACCACCGCTTCATCCCGAGCCATCAGGCACTGGCGGACAACCTCGACAACGACACCCTGATCGCCCGTCTGCTGGATGCCATTCCATGTCCCTGACAGCGCGCCAGCCCTGTGCCATGCCCCTGATGATCTGCCCCCATGACCAGATCCGCTGATCCCCGCGCCCATCCCGACATCGCCCTTCCCCTGGCCCGGTTGCTGGCCATCCGGCTCTGGGCGAGACAGGGTCAGCGGGCGCGCATTCACCTGGCCCGTCAAGGGCGGCTCGGGCGCCAGCCGGGCCTGAATTTTCGTGAGCTGCGCCTCTACCAGGCCGGGGACGAGGTGCGCCACATCGACTGGCGGGTCACCGCCCGCCTAGGCCGCCCCCACACCCGGCTGTATGCAGAGGAGCAGGAGCAGGCCCACTGGCTGCTGCTGGACCTCTCCCCCGCCATGTATTTCGGCTCTGGCCCCCAACTCAAGGCCCGCCTCGGCTGCGAGCTTGCCGCCGCCTTGCTGTGGCAGGGGGAGAAGCAGGCAAACACCCTGGTCTGCCACGGGGTGGAGACCCGTAGCGAGTCTCAGCGTGACTCCCTGATCCCCCTGCTGGAGGCGCTCTGTCACCACTATGAGGCGGGGCTGGATCGCGCTCCCCTGGCCAGCTCCCTGGCCCAGACCCTGGCACGCCTCAGCCTGCCCCATGGCGCCAGACTGACAGTGATCAGCCACCATCAGTCCCTTGATCAGGGGCTCAGCCAGCAGTTGCAACGCCTCGGCCAGCGCCACGACATCCACTATTGGCAGATCCGGGATCCCCTGGAGGCGGCCCTGCCCGAGCAGGGGCAACTGGCGGTGCAATCGGGCAAGCGCAGCGGCTGGCTCGACGCCGGACAGCCCCTCTTTCGCCGGCGCTACCAGGCTGCGGCGCGGCAACAGGCCGACGCCTGCCAGCAGCAGCTGTTGCCCCTGGTGCAGCGCCTCTACCGCCTCGACAACGGCTTGCCGCTGCAACGCCAGTGGCAGGAGGCTGGATGCCGTCTGTTCTGAGCGCCCCCCAAACTGCCCCCCTCCAGCACCCGCCTGGGGAGATCGCCTCGCTGACGCGGCTTCAGGAGATCCAGGGACAGCTTCGCGACATCCATCCGGGCCCGCCCCTGGAGAGCGCGAGCGATCCCCGTCTGCTGGCCTGGGGCTGGCTGCTGATCGCCGTGCTCGCCGCCTTGCTGATCGGGGCCACCATAAACACCCTGTGGCGTCAGCGCCGCTGGGCACGCCAGATAGACTGGCAGGCCGCCGATCTGGTGCCTGGCCTGCACGCCGCGCTGAGAGAGGCGGCCATCGCCCGCTGGCCGGAGGCGCGTTCCCTGCAAGGGGAGGAGTGGCTCGCCTGGCTCGACCGCCAGGGAGGCTGCCATTTTGGCGAGTTCGCCCGCCAGTGGCCGGGCTGGCTCTATGGCTCGGACGCGCCGGATGGGGGGCAGCGGGCACGGCTGCGCCTTGCCTACCTCAGCTGGGGACGCCGCTGCGTCAGCGCTCCGCGCTGGATGGCGCGCCCTGTGTTGTGGCGTCGCAGGCGCAGCGGAGGGGCAAGATGATCCTCGCCTGGCCCTGGTTTGCCCTCGCCCTGGCGCTGCCGCTGCTGGTGCGCTTCGGGCTGCCCCCGCTCTCCCGCACCGGCCGCGCCAGGCTGGCCCATGTCGGCTTCCCCCTGCTGCTGCCCCAGGCCGGGCAACCCCTGTGGCGCATGGCCCTGTGCTGGTGTGCCCTGGTGCTGGCCCTGTGCCGCCCCCAGTGGCAGGAGCCCCCCCTCATTCACTACCAGGCCAGCCGGGATCTCATCCTGGCGGTGGATCTCTCCGACAGCATGCGCACCCAGGACATGCTGGATGAGGGGGAGCAGCGCGATCGCCTCTCTGCGGTGCGCCAGCAGATAGCGCAGCTCATCGGCGAGCGCCCAGGCGATCGCATCGCCCTTATCGTCTTTGCGGATCACGCCTACCTGCTCTCTCCCCTGACCCAGGAGACCCGGGCCCTGCTGGCACTGACCCGCGAGCTCGATTTCGATCTGGTGGGGCGCACCACGGCGCTCGGCGAGGCCATACTGCTGGCCCGCCAGCACGCCGACCCCGCCCGCCCCACCGCCCTGCTGCTGGTGACGGACGGGCGCAACACCGCGGGCAACGCAGAGCCCCTGACCGAGGCCAGACGGGCCGCCGCAGCAGGCATCCGCCTCTATACCCTGGGGGTGGGGGCCGATCCCGACACCTTCGCCTCCCCCCTGGGAGGGGCCGATCCCAGCGCCGAGCTGGATGAACCCTTGTTGCGGCAACTGGCCGAGCTTGGCCATGGCCGCTATTTTCGCGCCCGCAGCCAGGCCGATCTCTCGGCCATCAATCAGGCCATAGACACCCTAGAGCCAGCCGCCCGCCCGCAGACCCTCTATCGTCCCCACCATGAGCTCTACCCCTGGCCCCTGGCGCTGGCCTGGCTGCTGCTGGTGTGGCCGTCCCGACTGCGCTGGCCGGGGCGGCGAACGGACAGAGACGCGCCGGAGCCGCCCCATGAATGAGTGGCTTGAAGGAGCGTCAATATGGAGCTGATGCTGCTGCGCCCGCTCTGGCTGCTGGCCCTGCTGCCCTGGCTGTGGCAGGGGTGGCGCCGTCGTCGGCAGCGCCCCCTGCTGGCCCCCCCCATGCAGGCCTATCTGTTGCCGGCCCGGGGCCGGGCCATCCCCTGGCTCTGGCTGGCCACCCTGCCGGTGATCCTGGCACTCGCGGGCCCCGCCCTGCGCCAGCAGAGCCAGACCGTCAGCAGCCCGGCCCTGGATCTCTGGTTGCTGGATCTCTCAAGCTCCATGCAGGCCAAGGATCTGCCCCCGGATCGGGCGACCCGGGTGCGGCTGCTGCTTCAGGACATGCTGGCCGAGGCGGCGGCCCGGCAGGCGCCCCATCCCCTCGGACTCATCCTGTTTGCCGGGGATGCTTACCTCGCCATGCCCCCTACCCGGGATCATCAGGCCATCTCGCTGCTGTTGCCGGACTTGCGCCCGGCCATCATGCCGCTTCAGGGCAGCGCACCGGAACGGGCCGTGGCACTGGCCCTGGCGCAGATCCCCCCGGGCCAGCAGGCGCGCCTGCTGCTCATCACCGACGGCCTATCACAGAGCCAGATGACGCGCATCGCCGATCTCTGGCCCTGTCTGGATACCCTCTTCTGCCCACAATCGCCGTCCCCCCGACTCGACATCCTGCTGGCCAATGCCGGCGAGAGCGCTGCGCTGCCCCCGCCCCCCGCCGAGGGGTGGCGACTCGGCAGCGCCCTGGGGCAGACTCTGCCGGCACCGGACGGCGCCGCCATGGCGGATCTCGCGGCCAGCACAGGGGGAAGGCTGCAATGGCTGCAGGCCGGGCTACCCTCCTTTGCCCCCCTGCCCATGAGCCAGACCCAGACCGGGGCCAGGTCCCTCGATCTCGGCCCCTGGTTGCTGCTTCCTCTGCTGCCCCTGGCGCTGCTGGCCCGCATAGGGGCCCACTGGTTGCTGCTGCTCATGGTGGTGTTCATCCCCCCGTCCCCCCTGCAGGCGGCGCCCGCCCCCTGGTGGCCCGCCCAGGAGGCGCCCGGCTGGCACGCCTTCTCCCAGGGGCGCTATCAGGAGGCGGCCCGCGCCTTCCAGGACCCCGTCTGGCAGGGCAATGCCTGGTACAGGGCCGCTGACTATGCCAGGGCCGTCGCCGCCTATGGCCGAGCCGACACGGCCACCGCCCACTACAACAGGGGCAATGCGCTGGTCTGGCTCGGGGATCTCAAGGGGGCCGAGCTGGCCTACCTGACCGCCCTCAAGCGGGAGCCCGGGCACCAGGATGCCCTCCATAACCTGGCGCTGCTGCGGGCCAACCCGCCACAGGCGACCCCTTCTGCCCAGGCCCCCGAGAGCGGCGAGCCCCCCGAGCCCTCTGCCGCCCCGGACCACCCCCGCCCCCCGGCGCCCCCGGTGCTCTTGCTGGAACAGCGGCTGCGCAAGGAGGCCGAGCGCCGCCCCCTTATCAAGGTGGAGGAGCCCTGGTGAGCCCCTGGCTGCGTTCACTCATCCGGTTGATTCGGGTGCCAAGCGGCTGCTGGCTGCTCGCCATGCTGCTGGCCGCCCAGGTACAGATAGCTCCAGTGCAGGCGGCCCCCCCTCGCGCCGAACTGCTGGCGGGGGAGAGCGAACGCGACTGGCTGCTCGTCATCGAAGCCGACGGGGAGCTCAAGGGCGACGAGCTCAGCCTGCTCCCCCTGCTGCGCCAGTTTGCGGTAGGCCGGGTCAGCATCAGTCGCGTCAACACCGAGGTGAGCAGCCTGATCCGCTGGCAGATCCCGCTTCACCTGCTGGAGACCAGTCCCCGCCAGGTGCCGCCCCTGTCCCTCGGCGCCGAACAGACGCCCGCGCTGCCCATTCCGGCGCGCCCCCGGACGGGCACCCTGATGCCGCCGCCCGAGGCACGTCCCTCCCCCGTGGAGCTGCAGGCCAGGGTGCTGCATCAGGGTCCCCTCTACCCGGGGCAACCCTTCATCTATGAGCTGAGCCTCTGGCTGCCCGCCAACATGGAGGCCCCCAACCTCGGCGAGCCCCTCGGTCAAGGCTTCACCATACGCCGCCTCGGCGACGATCGCTGGGAGTCCCCCGCCAGCCCCGGCATGCCGGGGCGCCTGATCCGCAAGTGGCTGCTCCAAGCCAGGGAGCCCGGGCTGCATCCCCTGGAGTCCCCCCGTTTCCAGGGGCGATTGCCCCAGGACCCGGACATTGCCGCGCAAAACGACGCTGGGGATCTGCTCTCCGCCAGGGCGGCCACCCTCTTCGTCAAGGTGGACAAGGCCCCCTTGGAGCCGGTGGCGAGCAGCCTGAGCCTGCGCCAACAGTTCAGTCCGGCCAGGGGAGCCAGCGTCGGGGAGCCGGTGATCCGCACCCTCACCCTGGTGATGGAGGGAGGAGATGGCAACCGCCTGCCACAGATCCCGGCCCCGGCATTGCCACAGGGTCTTTCGATGAAACCGGACGGCGAGCAGCAGCAGGAGCGTTTCGTGGCCAAGGGAGCGCTGCGCTTCGAACGCCAGTGGCGCCAGGCACTGACCGCACAAGCCCCAGGCAGCTATACCCTGCCCGCCGTGACCCTCTCCTGGTTCAACACCAGTACCGGGCGCATCGAGCAGGCCCACCTGCCGGCGCAGACCCTGCACATCGAGGGCGACGCCGCCCCCTCAGATCCCGCCAGGGCGCCCGGCACAGAGAGCCTCCTCTGGGTGCTGTGGGCGCTGCTGCTGCGCGCCCTGTGCCAAGGCGGGCCGCGCTGGCTCGCCTTCTATCGGCTGCAACGGGCCCTGGCGAGCCGGGAGCCTGACCTGGCCAGGTGGGCCTTGCTGGCCTGGGCAGCGCTGCGCCGGGGACAGCCTTGCCAGCATCTGGCCAGCCTGCCTTGGCATGGCGATCCCGCCATGGGCGCGCGACTCGATGATCTGGACAGGGCCTGTTTCGCCGCCCCTGGCGCTGCAAGCCAGGGGGTCGACTGGCAGGGGCTGGCCCGGGCGCTGTGCGCCAGGGAGACTTTTGCGATAGCCTATGTCCTCAGAAAACTGGCGTGGGCACGTCCCTGACGCCTGCGGCAAACCACTCATGAAAAAGGAATCGCATTCATGACGTTAGGTTTTTTTAGAAAAAAAAAGGCAGGAACGGGAAAGGATCCCTCGGCCACCCCGGTCTATGGGGATATGGCAGACAAACAAACGAAATACGAGGCCCTGGTGCACGCCCTGCACGGGGACATCTACCGCTACGCCTACTGGCTGTGCCGGGATCCCCAAGTCGCCGAGGATCTGGTGCAGGAGACCTTCCTGCGAGCCTGGAAGGCGCTCGACTCCCTGGTCGATGACAAGGCCGCCAAGGCCTGGCTCATCACCATATTGCGGCGGGAAAATGCCCGGCGCTTCGAGCGCAAGCAGTTCGATCTCGTCGATCTCGACGAGCATCCCCAAAGCGATCAGGATGCGCTGCACTGCGAACAGGAGATGGAGCACGAGTGGCTTAGGCGCCACATAGCCCGCCTGCCCGGCGAGTATCAGGAGCCCCTGCTGCTGCAGGTGCTGGGGGGGTTCAGCGGCGAGGAGATCGCCGCCCAGCTCGGCCTGAACAAGAACACCGTCATGACGCGGCTGTTCCGGGCTCGCAACCAGATCAAAGAGGCCATGGAGGCTGCGCAGCAACAGAGAGGTCACACCAATGGATGAGCTTGAATTTCGCCGCCGGGCCATCACCCATCCCACGGACAGGGATCCTGCCTTCCTCGCCGCGGCAGAGGCGTCTTCCGCCAATCGCAAGCACCTGGACGAGATGAAGCAGCTCGAACGCAGCCTGCAACGGGCGATGGAGGTCGAGGTGCCCGCCGGTCTCGCCGAGCGGATCCTGCTCCGCCAGGCGATGGAAGCGGACGACGAAGTGGTGCCACTGCCCTCTGCGGCCAAAGGCAGAGGCTGGCGCCCCCTCGCCATGGCGGCCTCGGTTGCCTTCCTGCTCGGCATGAGTACCCGCTGGATCAGCTGGCCACCGGCATCAGAGCCGCTGTCGCTGGCCCAGGTGGCCATGGCCCACGTCTATGGGGAGGAGCCCTTCATCCAGGGGGTGGATGAGAAGGTGAGCCTGCAGACCATCAACGCCAAGATGGAGAAATATGGCGCCACCCTGATGGACATGTCCGGCATGAAGATCACCTATGTCAATCACTGTGCCTTTTACCAGGGGCCGGCCCTCCACATGGTGATCCAGGGCAAGATGGGACCGGTCACCCTGTTCCTGGTGCCCAAGCATGTGCCGCTCAAAATCCAGCCCGATTTTGCAGACGGTACCCTCAAGGGGGAGATACTCCCGCTCAAGGGGGCAAACATGGTGTTGATTGGAGACATGCAGGAGTCACTGGCCCCGGTTGCCCAGCAGCTGGAGTCCCGTTTGCACTGGTCCATTTAACAGATCTTGACTGGGGCTGACCGGGCCCCCGTCCCCTCCATATCACAGGCAGACACCGTCTGTTGTCTGCCTGTTCATCTCAGAATCCCGACAACTTCCCGCTTGATACCCACCTGAAGTCACATTTTCACTATTTTATTTGAACGATTCAAAAGGAACTTATTGTATGTTATTTATCCGATAATGGATAAAACAGACTATTTAAACGGCAAGTTAAAACAAATGATTAACACAATGGAAACTTTTATGTATTCTGCTGTCACTGGTCTGATTTCTTACCTCCTACCAGATCCATAGAATCACGCCAGAAGTGAATGGGAAGAAGCTGACATAACAACAGATCTTGTCGTCTATAGCGGCCAAAGAGCCCTGATATCGACAGAAAATCTGCTTACAAAGAGAGAACACTATGACAACTGCCTTTTTCAAGAAAAGCCTGATCGCCGCGGCCGTCACCCTGGCCAGCACTCAGACCTTCGCCGCCGCGTTCCAGCTGAACGAACACTCGGCCTCCGGTCTGGGCCGCGCCTATGCCGGTGAAGCAGCCATCGCCGACAACGCGGCCGTGCTGTCCCGCAACCCGGCCGCCATGACCACCTTCGACAAGATGGCACTGTCTGTTTCCGGTACCTATATCAAGCCCGACGTGGATGTCGCGGGTGACATCTATGCCGGTCCGGCCAAGCTGGCATCGGCCAGCGAGAGCGACATCGCCCCCGATGCCTTCGTGCCGGCCACCTACTTCATCCAGCCCCTGAACGATCAGTGGGCCTGGGGGATTGGCCTCTTCTCCAACTACGGTCTCTCCACCGAGTACTCCAAGACCTTCCCGGCCGGTGCCGGTGCCGGTGATACCGAGCTGTTGACCTTCAACATCAACCCCAACATCGCCTACCGCATCAACTCCAACTTCAGCGTGGGTGCGGGCATCAATGCCGTCTATGCCCAGGCCGAGCTGAACCGCTATGCCGGTGCCCTGGCTCCGGGCCTGACCGCCAGAACCGGTATCGTTCACAACAGCGACACCGCCATCGCCCACCTCAAGGGTGATACCTGGGGCTTTGGCTGGAACGTCGGTACCCTGTACGAGATCAACGACAGCAACCGCCTGGCCCTGACCTACCGCTCCCAGGTAGATCTGAGCTTTGACGGCGACTTCAAGGGGCTGACCTCCGGTTACCGGACCGTCGATGGCAACCTGAAGCTGGATCTGCCTGCCCAGGCCGAGTTCGCCGGTTACCACCGTCTGAACCAGCAGTTCGCGGTGCACTACTCCGTCAACTGGACCGACTGGAGCGCCTTCCAGGAGCTCAAGGCCACCAGCAACGCCTGTGCCGGTGGGGTCTGCCTGCAAAAAGACGAGAAGTTCAAGGACTCCGCCCGCTACGCCATCGGTGGCACCTGGTACGTCAACCCGTCCTGGGAAGCCCGCATCGGCTTCGCCTACGACAACAGCCCGATCGAGCCGGAATACCGCAGCCTGAGCATTCCTGACTCCGACCGTGTCTGGTACAGCGCCGGCGCCACCTACCACATCGATCAGGACATGAGCGTCGATTTCGGCATGGCCTATCTGGACGGCAAGGAAGTGGACGTGAACGAAGGTCTGACCAGCCATACCGATCCGGTACGCTGGAAGGGCACCTCCCACGGCAACGCCTTCCTGGCTTCCGCCCAGTTCAACATGAAATTCTGATTTCATCGCGATCAAACAGAGCGCCTCCGGGCGCTCTTTTTTTATGCGACATTCCCATTTCGGCGCACAGCTGTAGCAAACAGCTGTACTCTTTTTGTTTTTTATCAAGCTGTTATAAGTAACCGCTCCAGCATTTAATCCCGTTTTGCCCGCTCGGCCCCCGCCCCCGTTGCCTTACTGGTCATACCATATAAAATCCCGCCCCCAACCGAATCACAGAATGAACCCTCAGTTCATCCCGAGGAAAAGCAATGCAGTCGACCATCAAGCCCTCCCTCATCGCCCTGATCTTGCTGCCTGGCCAGGTCCTGGCGGCCGGTTTCCAGCTGGCGGAACAATCGGCCACCGGCATGGGCCGTGCCTTCGCCGGGGAGGCAGCCATCGCCGACAACGCCAGCGTGCTCGCCCGCAATGCGGCCGCCATGACCCGTTTCGAGCGCACCGCCTTCTCCGGCGGCGTCATCCATATCCAGCCTGACGTCAACATCGAGGGGGTGACCCGGGTCCCCACCACCCGGGGCCCGGTGACCCTGGATGCGAGCGCCAACGACATCGCGGACGGAGCCTGGGTGCCCAACGCCTATCTCATCCTGCCCCTGAATGAGCAATGGTGGCTGGGGCTGGCGGCGACCTCCTACTATGGCCTCGGCGTCCAGATGCCGGACAACTACAACGCTGGTCACTTCGGCAACGTCTCCGACATCAAGACGGTGGATCTCGGCGCCTCCCTGGCCTATCGCATCAACCAGCACTGGTCGGTCGGCGCCGGCCTCTCCGCCATTCAGGGCGAAGGGGAAGTGGGCGGCACCTTCCCCTCCAACAACAAGATTGCCAAGCACCTCAAGGGGGATGGCTGGGCCCTTGGCTGGCATCTCGGCACCCTGCTGGAGCTGTCCCCTGCCACCCGCCTCGGCCTCTCCTATCGCCATGACGTCAACCTGACCCTCTCCGGGGATGCCGTCGGCACCGATCTGCTGGGCCGTACCTTCACCGACACCGGCAGCCTGGATCTGCCCCTGCCCGCCACCGCGGAGCTGGCCCTGTTCCATCAGCTGACCCCGACCCTGGCGATCCATTCAAGCATCAACTGGACCAACTGGAGCAAGTTCGTCCAGCTCGAGTCCGAGCTCGATCACCATGGCACCATGCACATCAAGGACGAGCACTGGGAAGACAGCTGGCGCTACGCCCTCGGCCTGACCTATCAGCTGGCTCCGAAGTGGCAGCTGCGATCCGGCCTGGCCTACGATCGCAGCCCGGTTCCCGCCGATCGCCGCACCATCTCCATCCCGGACTCGGATCGGGTGTGGTACAGCGCCGGGGTGGGTTACCAGATAGACAGCAACCTGTCGCTGGATCTGGGGCTGACCCTGATCGACGGCAAGAAGGTCGAGGTGAGCGAAACCATGCAGCTCAAACCCGGGATGGCGCAAACCACCTCCACCTTCCAGGGCACCTCGGAAGGGGACGCCTGGCTGGCCGGTCTGCAGCTCAACTACCTCTTCTGATCCCGCCACCCCTGGCAACACTATGCCAGTTGCTGACCCTTTCGACCCGGTCGGCACTGGCATAGTGATCCGCTTCACCATAGAATCAAGCCTTCACCCATGCTGGAGAAATGCATGTATTCCTATGTAGCAAGGCAGCCCATCCTGGATCGGGAATTGAAGACCCATGCCTATGAGCTGCTGTTTCGCGACAGCCTGGATAATGTGTTTCCCCCCATCTCCGCCCAGCTGGCCACCTCCCGACTGGTGACGGAGCAATTCCTGCAACAGAACATCGATCAGCTGCTTGGCGGCCACCCCTGCTTCATCAACTTTCCTCACTCCCTGCTGCTGGACGGCCTGGCCGAGTGCCTGCCCCAGGACAAGGTGGTGATCGAGATACTGGAAGATGCCGAGCCCGACGATGCCCTGCTGGACAAGGTGATCCAGCTACACGGGCTGGGCTATCGGCTGGCGCTGGATGATTTCACCCTGGTCCCGGCCTGGGACAGGTTCCTGCCCTACATCCACATCATCAAGTTCGATCTGCGGGCCACGCCGCTCGCCAGCATCGAGCGGTTCATGCAGACCCATAGCCACCTGCCGCTCACCTATCTCGCCGAAAAGGTGGAGGACAAGGACGAGTTTGAACGGATGAAGGCACTGGGAGTGTCACTGTTCCAGGGCTTCTTCTTCAGTCGGCCCCAGATGGTGCAGCAAACCACCATGCCCCCGACCCAGCTGGTGGTGATGCAGCTGCTGAAGGTGGTCAATCAGGCCGAACCGGATCTGGACAAGATAGAGCAGCTGCTCAACCAGGATCTCTCCCTCTCCCTCAAGCTGCTGCGCTACGTCAACCACCTCAAGCGCTTTCCCCAGCCCATCGCCTCGTTTCGCCAGGCCGCCAGCTCCCTGGGGCACGCCCAGCTCAAGCGCTTCGTGGCCCTGATCGCCGCCACCAGCGCCGGTCACGACAAGAGTGCCGAGCTCTACCAGATGTCCCTCATCCGGGCTCGCTTCTGCGAGCTGCTGGCACAGACCCATGCCCCCACCCAGCAGGCGCAGCAAGCCTTCATCACCGGGCTCTTCTCCCTGCTGGACGTACTGATGGGGCAACCGCTGGATCAGCTGCTCGGCACCATACCCCTGACCGCCGAGATCCGCGCCGCCCTGCTGGAGCGCAAGGGCAATCTGGGGTTCTATCTGGCGTTCTGTGAAGAGTACGAGAAGGCCAACTGGCAGCGGATCGCCGCCAGCACAGCCCGCCTGGGGCTCAATGAAGAGAAGGTCAGCCACCTCTATCTGGCTGCCACCACCTGGGTCAATCAGCAGCTCCAGGCCATGGAAGGGACGGACTGAACCCACTCCCCGCGCTCACCTATCCATCTCCGGAAATGACAACGTCCCCGCAAGAGGGACGTTGTGCGTTTATCGGCAAGCACCGTCGGGGGAAGCTTTTCAGCCCAGTTCGATGGCCATGGCGGTCGCCTCCCCGCCGCCGATGCACAGGCTCGCCACCCCTCGCCGCAGGCCCCGCGCCTGCAGGGCATGGATCAGGGTGACCAGGATGCGGGCACCGCTCGCCCCCAGGGGATGGCCCAGGGCGCAGGCGCCTCCGTTCACGTTCAGCTTGTGATGGGGGATCTGGCACCCCGCCATGGCCAGCATGCTCACCATGGCAAAGGCCTCGTTCACCTCGAACAGATCCACCTCCTCCACCGACCAGCCCACCCGGGCCAGCAGCTTGTCGATGGCCCCCACGGGGGCGCTGGTAAACTCCGCCGGCAGGGCGGCATGGCTCTGGTAGCCCACCACCCTGGCCAGCACGGGCAAGCCCAGGCGCTCGGCGGTCTCGGCCCGCATCAGCACCAGTGCCGCCGCCCCGTCCGAGATGGAGCTGGCATTGGCCGCCGTGATGGTGCCCGTCTTGCTGAAGGCAGGTTTCAGGGTCGGTATCTTGTCGGGCCTGGCCTTGCCCGGTTGCTCGTCGTCGGCCAGCAGCAGGATGTCCCCGACCATCACGGGCGCCAGCTCGGCCCCGAAGGCGCCGCACTGCTGCGCCGCCAGGGCCCGCTCCAGGGAGGCGATGGCGAAGGAATCCATGTCGGCCCGGGTCAGCCCGGCCCTGTCCGCGCTCAGCTGGGCGTAGTGGCCCATCAGGTGGCCCTCGTAGGCATCCTGCAAGCCGTCGAGGAACATGTGATCCAGCACGCTCTGATGGCCCATGCGAAAACCGCTGCGCGCCTTGTCCAGCAGATAGGGGGCCCGGCTCATGCTCTCCATGCCGCCCGCCACCACCACATCCATCTCCCCCAGCCGCAGCCCGTCTGCCGCCAGCATCACCGCCTTCATGCCGGAGCCGCACACCTTGTTGATGGTGGTGCAGGGCACCCTGTCCGGCAGCCCGGCCTTGAGTGCCGCCTGGCGGGCCGGTGCCTGCCCGACCCCGGCGCTCAGCACATTGCCCAGATAGACCTCATCGACCCGGGCTGGGTCTATTCCGGTCGCCGCCAGGGCGGCGCGGATGGCGCAGGCGCCGAGCTCGGGTGCACTCAAGGCGCTCAAGGCCCCCTGAAAGGCCCCCATGGGGGTACGTTTGGCCGCCACAATCACTATATCCATCAATCGCACTCTCCTGGTTACATTGGGATAACATATGCCGCCGCCGTCCCCGGAACAAGACTTGCGGGGAAGTTGACGTTTGGGTAAGGTGCCAGCCTGCATTGACAACCAGATGACAGCCAAGACAGCCCTATGACCAAATCCAAGGATGACGCCCGGACCTTCAGCATCAGCGAGCTGGCCCGTGAATTCGATGTGACCACCCGCAGTATCCGCTTCTACGAGGATCAGGGCCTGCTGAACCCGACGCGCCAGGGACAGACCCGGATCTACAGCCGCCAGGACAGGGTGCGCCTCAAGCTGACCCTGCGTGGCAAACGGCTGGGCTTCAGCCTCGCGGACATCCGGGAGCTGTTCGATCTCTATGACGCGGACAAGAGCAGCCGCTCCCAGTTGCAGACCATGCTGGGGCTGGTGGCCGACAAGCGGGAGACGCTGCAGCAGCAGCTGGAAGACATCCAGATGGTCTTGCTGGAGCTGGAGGCGGCCGAGCAGCGCTGCCGGCAGGCGCTGGGTCAGCTGACTCCCTGAGTCGGCAAGGAAGGGACGACCATTCCGCTCCGAGGCAAATAAAAAGAGGGAGGCTTGCGCCTCCCTCTTGTCATTCATGGCAGTGGGCCTGGTCTCAGGCTTCCTTGCTCCAGCGGTTCGGATCGTAATCCGGGCTGTAGCGATCGACGATGATGGCGCAAGCCGCATCGCCGGTGATGTTGAGGGCGGTACGGATCATGTCGAACAGGCGATCCAGCGCGAACAACAGCGGCAACCCCTCGATGGGAATGCCGGCCGCCAGCAGCACGGCCACCACCAGGAAGCTCGGGCCCGGCACGCCGGCCTGACCGATGGCACCCAGGGTCGAGGTGACTATGATGGCCGCCCAGGCGCCCATGGTGAGATCGATGTTGTAGACCTGGGCGAAGAAGATGGCCACCAGACCGTAATAGATGGCGTTGCCGCTCATGTTGATGGTGGCACCCAGCGGCAGCACGAAGGAGGCGGTGGCGTTGGTCACCTTCAGATCGTGCTCGCAGGTCTCCATGTTGACCGGCAGGGTCGCCATGGACGAGGCGGTGGAGAAGGCCACGATCTGCGGCTTCTTCATCGCCGAGAAGTACTTGCGTACCGGCGTGTTGGAGAAGAAGGCGATCAGCATCGGGTAGACCACGAAGCCGAAGATGAGGATGGCGGCGACATAGACCACGAACAGCTTGAGCACCAGGGCCAGCACGTCGAAGCCATAGGTGCCGATGGCATCGGCCATCAGGCCGAAGACCCCGATGGGGGCTATCAGCATCACCTTGTTGATCATCCAGACGAAGGCGTCCACCAAGGTGTTGAGGCCATCCACCAGCGGCTTGGCGCGCTCGCGGGGCTGCTTGGCCAGGGCGATGCCGAGGAACATGCAGAACACCAGGATCTGCAGTATGTTCGCCTCGTTCAGGGCACTGAACACATTGGTCGGGATCATCCCAAGCAGGGTAGCCACGGCATCAGGCAGGGCGCCCTTGTCGGCGTAGTCACCGGAGAACATGGCGGCCGTGGAGCCGAAATCGACCCCGACACCGGGCTTGAAGACTTGACCCATCACCAGCGCCAGCAGCACCGCCAGGGCGGAGGTACCGAGGAAGAAGGCGAGCGTGGTCACTCCTATCTTGCCCGCGGCCGGGCTGGCCCCCAGATTGGCGGCCCCGGACAGGATGGCGACCGCCACCAGCGGGATCACCAGCATCTTGATCAGCTGGATGAAGAGCGTACCCAGGGGAGCGAAGACGGTCGCCTGCTCACCCATGAGGGCACCCACCAGCGCCCCCAGGATCATGGCGACCACGACCTGGAAGCCGATATTTTTAATTAATCCTTTTGTCAACACAGAATGTTCCTTTATTAAGCAATTACTCACACTTTTGCAGCGTAAATGACCACCCAGAGCGTCAAATCCTCTCCATTGCTCTGGCGGCGCGCTTTATCTCATATTTATTGCCCGTTTAACATCGGGATCCCTGAACGAAACGAATTTTTATGGTTTTTCACAAAGTTGAGACCCACAAGAAACTCACCGTTTTTTCCCTGTTTCACCATGACAATGGCCAAAATAATGTGCTACTTTGGCTCTGCAAACGTGCATACAGGGAAGAAAAGATGCTGAAAGTTAACGAATATTTTGACGGAAATGTTAAATCTATCGGTTTCGAGCAAAAAGGCGAGAAAGCCACGGTCGGCGTGATGGAAGCGGGCGAGTACCAGTTCAACACCGCCGCCCCGGAGCGGATGACGGTGGTCAAGGGTGTCCTTCGTATCCAGCTGGCCGATGAAGACGAATGGCACAGCTACCATCAGGGCGAGTCCTTCGACGTGGCCGGTCACTCCTCCTTCAAGCTGGAAGTGAAGACAGCCACCGCCTACCTGTGCGAGTTCCTCGACTGATAGCCCCGCAGGGGTGCCATGAGCTGCCGTTCCGCTCCTCCTGGCGCCCCTGATCCCCCTGTTTTATCCCATTTCCACACCGCCATCACAGGCTGTCGCTTCCCCCCTTTTCATCGACTACAAAAAATTTACAATGTTTAGACGAAATCCATAATCGGAGTACGTCATGATCAGTGTCTTCGACCTGTTTTCCATCGGGATTGGTCCCTCCTCCTCCCACACAGTGGGGCCGATGCGGGCAGCCTGCGCCTTCGTGCACACCCTCAAGCAGAGCGCACTCCTCTCCCGCACCGGGCGCGTCGTGGTCGAGTGCTACGGCTCCCTCGGCCAGACCGGCAAGGGTCATGGCACCGGCAAGGCCATCATCCTGGGGCTGGCGGGGTTCGAACCCGAATCCGTGGACATCGAGGCCATCCCCGCCTTCCTCGCTCAGGTGGAGCACAGCCAGACCCTGCGTCTGGGGGGGGAGCAACCGAGCGAGTTCCCCCGCGTCGGCGCCATCCTCTTCAATCGGCGCAAGACCCTGCCTGCCCACTCCAACGGCATGACGCTGCGCGCCTATGAGGGCGACACCCTGCTGTTCGAGCAGACCTACTACTCCATCGGGGGCGGCTTCATCATAGAGGAGAGCCACTTCGCCAACGCCCGGGAAGAGGCCGCCCGCTTCGATACCGCCCACCCCGTCCCTTACCCCTTCGAGAGCGGGGCCCAGCTGCTGGCCCACTGCCAGGAGAGCGGCCTCTCCATCTCGGGGCTGATGCTGGCCAATGAGAAGGTGTTTCGCAGCGAAGCCGAGATAAAGGCGGGCCTGCGCAAGATCTGGCAGGCGATGCAGGGCTGTGTCGAGCGCGGTTGCAGGAGCGAGGGGGTGTTGCCGGGGGGGCTCAAGGTGAAGCGCCGCGCCCCGGCCCTCTATCGCCAGCTCTGCGGCGAGACCAACTTCAACAAGGATCCCCTGATGGTGATGGAGTGGGTGGACCTGTTTGCCCTGGCCGTCAACGAGGAGAATGCCGCCGGTGGCCGGGTGGTGACCGCCCCCACCAACGGCGCCGCCGGCATCATCCCCGCCGTGCTGCACTATTACGATCGCTTCGTGCGCAAGGTGGATGACGAGCTGCTGATGCAGTACTTCCTCACCGCCGCCGCTATCGGCATCTTGTACAAGAAGAACGCCTCCCTGTCGGGGGCCGAGGTGGGTTGTCAGGGAGAAGTGGGGGTCGCCTGCTCCATGGCCGCCGGCGCCCTGGCCGAGCTGCTGGGCGGCAGCCCGGCCGTGGTCGAGAACGCCGCAGAGATCGGCATGGAGCACAACTTAGGTTTGACCTGCGATCCCATCGGCGGCCTGGTGCAGGTGCCCTGCATAGAGCGCAACGCCATGGGAGCGGTCAAGGCGATCAACGCCGCCCGCCTCGCCCTGCGTGGCACAGGCGAGCACAAGGTGTCGCTGGACAAGGTGATCAGGACCATGTGGGAAACCGGCAACGACATGAAGACCAAGTACAAGGAGACAGCCCGCGGTGGCCTCGCCGTCAACATCACCGAATGTTAAGCCTGGGTAAAAACGATCTCAGATGACCCTCAGATACCCGGCCTGGCCGGGTATTTTTTCGCAAAACGTTTGCCTTGCACTTAACAAAATGGATAACCATCAAAATAAATTTTATACTCGCGCCGTCAATTCAACAAAAATAGATCTATTTCAACTTTTTTTAGGCAGGAAGCCGTTACACTGCGGTTATCTGGTTTCCCGGCCTTTGTGACGACAGACCCGTCCCATGGATCACCCTTTCTGCGAGCGGGCATGGCGCCCCCTTCTACCCTGAGGTAATTGTTACATGATCAGCGTTTTTGATATCTTCAAAATCGGTGTTGGCCCCTCCTCTTCCCACACTGTCGGCCCGATGAAAGCTGCCAAACAGTTCGTGGATGATCTGCGTGCTAGCGGCAAGATCCGTGACATCACCCGGATCCAGGTTGACGTCTATGGCTCCCTCTCCTGGACCGGAAAAGGCCACCACACCGACACCGCCATCATCATGGGGCTGGCGGGTAACCTGCCGGAAAATGTCGACATCGACGGCATTCCTGAATTCATCTCCCGGGTCGAGCAGACCGGTCGCCTGCCCATCGGCCTGCACTGCCACACCGTCAGCTTCCCGAAAGGCGCCATGGTGTTCCATGACGAGGCCCTGCCCCTGCACGAGAACGGCATGAAGCTGACCGCCTTCATCGAAGACGAGGCCATCTACAGCAAGACCTATTACTCCATCGGCGGCGGCTTCATCGTCGACGAAGAGAACTTCGGCAAGGCCGACAGCGGCGACATGACCGTCAACTACCCCTTCAAGAGCGCCGCCGAGCTGCTCGCCCACTGCGGCCAGACCGGTCTCTCCATCTCCGCCCTGATGCTGGAGAACGAGAAGTGCTTCAACACCCCGGAAGAGATCTACAAGAAGCTCGGCAAGATCTGGACCACCATGCGTGAAGGGATAGAGCGCGGCTGCCGCACCGAGGGTGTCCTGGCCGGCCCGCTGCGGGTGCCGCGCCGTGCCGCTCCCCTCTACCGTCAGCTGACCACCAACGAGCATCTCTCCAACGACCCCATGAGCATCGTCGACTGGGTCAACATGTTCGCCCTGGCGGTGAGTGAAGAGAACGCCGCCGGTGGCCGCGTCGTCACCGCTCCGACCAACGGCGCCGCGGGCATCATCCCGGCCGTGCTGGCCTACTACGACAAGTTCATCCAGCCGGTCGGCCGCGACGAATACACCCGCTTCTACCTGGCCGCCGCCGCCGTCGGCATGCTCTACAAGATGAACGCTTCCATCTCGGGTGCCGAAGTCGGTTGCCAGGGTGAGGTAGGTGTCTCCTGCTCCATGGCCGCCGCCGGCCTGACCGAACTCATGGGCGGCAGCCCGGAGCAGGTGTGTGAAGCGGCCGAGATCGGCATGGAGCACAACCTGGGTCTGACCTGCGATCCGGTCGCCGGCCAGGTACAGGTGCCCTGCATCGAGCGCAACGCCATCGCCGCCATGAAGGCGGTCAACGCCTCCCGCATGGCCCTGCGTCGCACCTCCAAGCCCCGTGTCTCCCTGGACAAGGTGATCGAGACCATGTACATCACCGGCAAGGACATGGACTCCAAGTACCGTGAGACCTCCCGCGGTGGCCTGGCCATCAAGGTGATGCAGGTTGCCTGCGAATAAGCGGCAGACAGCAGATGCAAACAAGGCGGGAGAGATTCCCGCCTTTTTTTGTCTGTGAATTTTCTCAAGGGCAGACGCACTGGCATGAAGAATAAAAAAAGAAGCGGGCAATTCATTCGGATGGGATCGGCTCATCCGTCAGGATGTCATAGCTTGAAGGGATGATTTTGCTATCTTGTTCGGCGACCTGCCCCGCCATCCTGTTTCGCTCCTTTCCCGCTCTGACTCCGTTTTTATTCCGTTTTTCTTCCGCTTTTATTCCACTTTTATTCCACTTTTATTCCACTTTTATTCCACTATCCGATCCGCCAGGGTGCCGACCGCCACCACGAAATAGGGGGAGCGGTTCCAGTGGCGCAGCACCCGATAATTGTCATAGGCAAGATAACTGCGGCCATGGACGTCATCGGGCCGAATGAGGGAGGCCTGCATGTCGGCGTTGGGCAGCGGCGAGCCATCCAGTTGCCGCACCCCGAGGGCTTGCCAGGCCGACAGCGGCTTGCGCTGCTCCAGCCCGAACAGGGCAGGATTGAGGGCCTCAGGCACCCTCACCCGCCGGCCCCAGGTCTGATCCTCGCGCCAACCGTTCTGGTGCAGATAATTGGCTGCCGATCCAAACACATCCGCGAGATTGCCCCACAGATCCTTCCTGCCATCCCCGTCCTGATCGACCGCGTATTTGAGGAAGGACGAGGGCATGAACTGCACCTGTCCCATGGCACCCGCCCAGGAGCCCTTGAAGGCGGCGGGGCTCACGTGCCCCTGCTCTATGATGCGCAGGGCATCGAACAGCTGCTCCTTGAAGAAGGCTTCCCGTCGCCCTTCCCAGGCCAGGGTCGCAAGGGAGGAGATCAGCGGGAAATTACCGGTGAGTTTGCCGAAATTGGTTTCTATGCCCCACAAGGCGACAATAAAACGGGGCTGCACCCCATATTCATCACCTATTTTCGTGAGCAGCGGCAGATGCTGGCGATATAAGGCCCGGGCTTGCTTGACTTTCCATTGGGGCACGGCGCGGGGAATATAGGAATCCAGGGTCAGTTTGAATTCCGGCTGATTTTTGTCGTGCTTGATGGCCGCCTCTATGAGGCGAATATCGGCAAAGGCGGCCGTTACCGTCGCAGGCTGGATGCCGGCCGCCAAAGCCTGCTGTTTGAGACTCGTCACATAATGGTCAAAATCGACGCCAGCCTGCAGGGGCGCACTTAATAGTGCGCTCAACAATAACAGTGCCAGCCGACCCTGCATCAGCGGGTGCCCTTTATTTGTGCCTTGTGCTGCTCCAGCAGATTTTCCGGTGGCGGGGGCACCTGCAGGTAGAAGCCCTGGCTCTGCAAGGCCGCCATCACCCGCTCGGTGGAGGCGATCCCCAGGGGCTTGGCCGGGTCCAGCTTGGTCATCAAGACCAGCTCGGGGCGTCCGAAGGTACTCATCAGTGCCTCTGGCACACGGGAAAAGTCCTCTCTTCTTTCAATAAAGAGATAGGTCTCGGCTTTTTTGCGACTTTTATAGACTGCACACAACATGGAAATTGATATAATCCGACGGGTTCATTGCCTCTGGTGGTGGCAAACTATAACATCAGGAATTGAATAACAATAACGTATTACCGTCTCGGTTCGGGGAAGATTCATGGTTGAACGCGATAACGAATTGAAAGGGACCACCTTCACTATTTCTGTGTTGCATCTCAGCGATGGCAATCCGGACCGGATCCGACAACTGCTGGAGGCCAAGGTCGCGCAGGCTCCCCAGTTTTTTAATTGTGCCCCCCTCGTCCTCAATGTGGAGCGCCTCAGCGAGATCCCCGATTTCGAGCAGCTCAGGGAGCTGGTCGAGTCGGAAGATTTCGTGCTGGTCGGCATCACGGGGGCGCGGGATGAGGTGATGAAGACGGCGGCCAAGGCGGCCGGGCTGGCCGTCATGGTGTCGGGCAAGAGCCGCAAGGCCGACCCCGAGCCTGTGGCGCCAGCGCCTGAACCCGTTGAGGTGGCACCGGTCGCCCCGGTTCAGGCTCCCCTGGAACCGAGCAAGGTCCACGTCGGGCCGGTGCGCTCCGGCCAGCAGATCTATGCTGCCGGCACTTCGCTAGTGGTGCTGGGCTCGGTCAGTCCTGGCGCCGAAGTCATCGCCGACGACAGCATCCATATTTATGGCGCCCTGCGTGGCCGAGCCATCGCGGGGGCCAAGGGCAATCCCCTTGCCCGCATTTACTGCCAGCAATTGCAGGCCGAGCTGCTCTCCATCGCGGGCACCTTCCAGCTCAGCGACGCACTGCCGGCAGGCCTGATACAAGAGCCAGTCCATATCCGGCTGGACAACGAACAACTCCGAATAGACCGCATCAAATAGAGTTACAAGGAAGCGAGAATGGCGCGAATCATAGTCGTTACATCGGGCAAAGGTGGCGTTGGCAAGACCACAACCAGCGCGGCCCTGAGCACCGGCTTGGCCCAGCGTGGCCACAAGACAGTGGTCATCGATTTTGACATTGGCCTGCGAAACCTGGATCTCATCATGGGCTGCGAGCGGCGCGTGGTGTATGACTTCGTCAACGTGATCAACGGTGAGGCCAACCTCAACCAGGCCCTCATCAAGGACAAGCGATCGGAAAACCTCTTCATTCTGCCCGCCTCCCAGACCCGGGACAAGGACGCCCTGACCCGTGAAGGGGTCGAGAAGATCCTGGATCAGCTGGCGGAGATGAAGTTTGACTACATCGTCTGCGACTCCCCTGCCGGCATCGAGTCTGGCGCCCTGATGGCGCTCTACTTCGCCGACGAGGCCATCGTCACCACCAACCCGGAAGTCTCTTCCGTGCGTGACTCCGACCGCATCCTCGGCATCCTGGCCTCCAAGTCCCGTCGCGCCGAGCGCGGGGAAGACCCCATCAAGGAGCACCTGTTGCTGACCCGCTACTGCCCGACCCGCGTCAGCCGTGGCGACATGCTGAGCGTGCAGGATGTGCAGGAGATCCTGGCCATCAAACTGCTCGGGGTGATCCCGGAGTCCCAGGCGGTGCTGCGCGCCTCCAACTCGGGGGAGCCGGTCATTCTGGACAAGGAGTCCGATGCCGGTCAGGCCTATGAGGACGCCGTCGCACGCCTGCTGGGCGATACCAAGGATTTTCGTTTTCTGGAAGAAGAGAAGAAGGGCTTCTTTAGCCGACTGTTCGGGAGTTAAACATGTCATTATTGGATTATTTTCGTTCCAACAAGAAACAGAACACCGCACAACTGGCCAAAGAGCGGTTGCAGATCATCGTTGCTCACGAGCGTTCATCCAGAGGGGGGCCGGATTACCTGCCCCAGCTCAAGCAGGATATCCTCGACGTGATCCGTAAATATGTGCAGATCGATCCGGACAAGATCACCGTCCAGCTCGATCAGAAGAGTGACGAGCTGTCGGTGCTGGAGCTCAACATCACCTTCGCCGACGACCAGAAGAAGGGATGAGCTGACGCCCCATGCGTGACCCTTTTCCCCAGTGAAGACCGGATCCTTTGTCAGGATCCGGTTTTTTATTGCCTGGCGCAGAGGCATCTCGCCAAGGCGTGCGGGGCCAGCTAGAATATTGCCCGCCCCCTCGGCCCTGCCGACGGGACTTATCCCCTCTCATCTGGAACACAGCTCTTATGCCTTTGAATGACGAAATGCACAGCGTCGAGGAACTGCTCGATACCGCCCTCGAACTCTTCATGGAGCTGGCCTCGGACAACCTGCCCGAGCAGGAGATAGCCCTGTTCAACCAGGCGTTCAACGACCGCGGTCTGCTGGCGGAGACCGACCCCGCCGATGACTGGGAAGCGGACGTGGGGTTTGCCGTGAGCGATGCCGAGTACGCCGAGATCTGGGTTGGCCTTGGCAATGCCGAGCAGGAGTATGAGCACCTGTTCGCCCGCATGTTGCTCTCCCGCCGTGTCGACGAGAAGTTCTGCCACATCGAATGGCTGCCCCAATAATTCCGGATCCCGACGATCCCGGTCACTATGAGTGGGACTCAGAGCCTGAGCCCGTGAGACCGACGCGCTGGCGCCGCCTGCTGGGCTGGCTCGGCAAACTGCTGCTGGCGGCGCTGGTCAGCTCCATCGTCTCGGTGGCGCTGCTGCGCTTCATCGATCCTCCCATGTGGACCTGGCGCCTCGAGCGGGCGCTGTTTCCGCCCGCCAAGGTGGCCGAGGTCAAGCACGACTGGGTGCCGCTCGAGCGCATTTCACGGGAGTTGCAGCTGGCGGTGATCGCCGCCGAGGATCAGCGCTTCGCCGATCACAACGGCTTCGACATGGAGGCCATCAGCTCGGCCCTCAAGCACAACCAGCAGAGCCGGCGGGTGCGCGGCGCCAGTACCCTGAGCCAGCAGACGGCGAAGAACCTCTTCATGTGGAGCGATCGCAGCTTCCTGCGCAAGGGGATAGAGGCCTGGTTCACCCTGCTGATGGAGCTGGGCTGGGACAAGTCCCGCATCCTCGAGGTGTACCTGAACATAGTGGAGTTCGGGCCCGGCATCTATGGCGCCGAGGCCGCCGCCAGGCACTACTTCGGCAAACCGGCGGCGCGCCTGACCCGTTACGAGGCCTCCTTGCTGGCCGCCGCCCTGCCCAATCCCTGGCGCTACCGGGTCAAGCCCCCCTCTCCCTATGTGCAGCAGCGCTCGGCCTGGATCCGCCGTCAGATGGGACAACTCGGTCAGATCACCCTGAACCGGGTACACGAGGCCGATTAGGTTCGTCGACGGGATCGGAGGCCGGCCCCAGATGGCCGCCAACGACCTCCCGGTGCAGCGGCAGATAGTGCCACCACCAGGTCTCCCGTCGCCGCTTGATCTGCCGCCTGTGCTGTCGTCGCTTCATGCTGCCCACATGCCTCTTGATGCCGCCCGATGGCGGCGGCTCTGTTAACCTTATCCCCTGTTTCGGCCATTTGACAGCACGGGATTGCCAGCCTCACGCGCTGGCCGCCATCCCCAATAATTGGTAAAGTGGCGAACCTGGACGTATCTGGAGTGATTTCATGGAACAACGTAGCCCGGATCAGCTGGTCGAGTGGGCCTATGATCAGTTTCTGGAGCAGGCCGCCGACATGCTGGCCCCCGAACAAATCGTCGACATCACCCTCGAATTCGAGCAGCGTGGCGCCGTCGAGGCGACCCTGCCCAACGCCGACTGGTCGACCGAGCTCGGCGTGCCGGTCGACATGGAGCGTTGGGCCGAGGTGTGGGTCGGCTTGCTGGATCATCAGGAGGAATTCGAGGTGATCTACGCCACCTTCCTGCTGCCGCGGGATCAGAGCGAACACGAGGTCCATGTTCGCTGGCACCGCCAGCAACAGGCATAAGAAAAGGCGCCCCTGGCGCCTTTTTCGTCTCTGCGGTGCATCCCTTCAGGGGCGAGCCGCGATGGCCTTGGCCAGACAGCGGCGGCACCAGCAGGCGCTCGCCTCGCTCATGGGCAGCGCGGGCAGCTGGCTGCACCAGCAACGCGCTATGGGTTCACCGGCGGAGACGGCGCAAAACGCCGGCTCGCCGCATCCCGGGCACTGGTGGGTGCGGCGCGTGCCATCCAGCTCGGCCATGCGGGCCAGCTGGGCCTCGCTGTCCATGGCGGACCACTGGCCTATCTCGGTCAGGGTGCGGCCGCAACCGAGACAGAGCCCGTCCTTGGCCCGGCAGTCGCCGATGCAGGGACTCGGCACCTTATTCGCCGTCCTGCGCCGAGCCGGTCTGTGCGGCGACCAGGGTGATGCAGTTGTCTTCGATGACGATCTTGCCCTGCTTGTAGAGCCCGCCGATGGCCTTCTTGAAGGTGCCCTTGCTCATGTTGAACATCTTGTAGATGAGCTCGGGTTCGCTCTTGTCCCCCACCGCCAGGCTGCCGCCCTGCTTCTGCAGGCGGGTGAGAATACGGCCGCCGGCATCATCCATCCGATCCTGCCCCGGTTTTTGCAGAGTCAGATCCAGCTTGCCATCCTCACGGACCTGCTTGACCCAGGCGGTCAGCGGTCGGCCCGTCATCAGGCGGCCGAACACCTCGTTCTTGAACAGCATGCCGGAGTACTGGCCATTGACCACGGCCTTGATGCCGAGGGGGGTATGTTCCCCCGGCAGCGCAGTCACCTCGTCACCGGCCTTGAAGGGGGGATCGACGCGCAGGAAGCGCTCCAGGCGGCTGGTGCCCACCATGCGCCCCTCGTTGTCCAGCATCAGGTGCACCAGGTAAACATGGCCCACCTGCATCGGCTTGTTCTGCTCGCGGCTTGGCACGAACAGATCCTTTTTCATGCCCCAGTCGAGGAAGGCACCGATCTTGTTGGCGTTGACCACCTTGAGGCCGACGATGTCACCCACCATGGCAAAGGGCTTGTCGGTGGTGATCACCGGCTCGCAATCCGCGTCCAGATAGAGAAAGACGGACACCTCGCCATCTTCGGCGACGCCTTCCGGCAGCTGACGCCTGGGCAACAGCAGCTCGCCATATTCCCCCGCGGCCAGCCAGGCGCCTCTGTCTTCGAGCTCAACGACGGTGAGGGTGTTCATCTTGCCAATCTGTAACATGGTGATCTCTTCTTTCAATATCCGGATGGGCCTGCAGTTCATGGCCCGTAATAGTGCGCATCGCCCCTGTCGCCGGCTGAGGGAGGACAAGGGCTCAGGTTTTTCATGCAGGCGCGCATGTTACCCCAGAGCCGTGACAGGACCTAGTCCCTTGCCCGCTCCCGCGCAGGATTTTCACTTCCGGGCGCCCCAGTACTGGCGATAATAGCAGCACTCGGTCGCCCCTTGGCTGCAAATAACCCCACTTTTAGGTAGACTTCGCGGCCGTCCAATCCAGAGGAAGCGTCGATGAACCCAGCCACTCGTACCCGTCAACTCAATCAATGGATCCAGAGCCACAGCCAGCAGGACATGAGTTACCCGGCCCTGCACGGCTTCCTCTGCGCCCGCCTGACGGGGCCGACCGCTCCTGACTGGCAAGATCCGCTGGCCGGTCTGCTGCCCCATGACACAACCCTGGACGAGAAGAGTGCCGAGGCGCTGCATCACCTGATCGCCGAGCTGGAGGCCCAGGCCGACGACGCCCAGCTGGCCCTGCCGAGCCAGCGCCGCCTCTCTAGCGAGACCCCGGAGCAGGTCTTCGAGCAGAGCCACCCCCTCGGTCAGTGGAGCTACGGCTTCAGTCAGGGGGTGGCCCGCTGGCCCACGCCGACGGATCTGAACGATCCCGCCACCCGCTACCGCTTCAGCCTGGTGGCCGAGCTCTGCCTGTTCCGTGACAGACCCATGGCCCAGATGCTGCACCAGGCCGCGGCCAGCGAGCTGCCCTTCCTCGATTTTTGCAAGCGGCAGCGCCAGCAGATGAAGACGGCCCTCAACCTCCTGCTGACCCTGGATCAGGATGGGGCGCAGCATGAAGAAGAACCGCTTCTCGACAACGAACAGACCCGCCAGTGGCAGCAGTGGTTCGAGCAGGCGGCGCAGTGCCGCGATCCCCTCGCCCGTCTCTCCTGGTTTGACCGCATCATTGCCGATGCCAGCGCCCTGTTCGACGAGGCCTTCTGGCAGCAGCACGCAGGCCGCGGCTGGCGCGCCCCCGAGGCCCGCCCCCTGATCGCGGCCCAGGCGGGCCGGGCCGATTGCCTGCTGCGACTGGGGCAGCAGGAGCAGGCGCGCCACGCATACCTGGCCCTGCTCGAGCTTTGTCAGGCCGACGAGCCCGGTTGTCGTCATCCCCTCTCCAGCCTCTATGCCTGGCAAGGGGATTGGGCCGCCCTGCAGGGCCTGCTGGTGCGCTTCAATGAAGCCTCCTGCTGGCTGCGCTACAACAAGGCGCTGATGGTGTTTGCCACCCAAGGCGAGCAGGCGGCGCAGCCCCATCTGGCCGCCGCCCTTGACGCCAACCCCCATGTGCCCGCCACCCTGCTGGGTCAGCGCAGACTGCCCAAGCAGGAGCCCCGTCACTGGCAGGGGGGAAGTCGCGACGAGGCCGCGCTCTATGCGCTCCAGAGTCGCGAGGCCTGGCTTGCTCATAATGCCTTGATCTGGCTGCGTAAAAGTGTAAACAACAAGGCCAGTTGAGACCCTGGCTGCCGGATCCGTGACGCAACACGTGCGCAAACGCACATTTTTCTGGTGCCCGTTCAGACAAATGCCCTTGTGTTACGTATCATCAAGGTCAAAGTATCAAGAGAAACTGCACCCGATGCAGCCGCCACAGCAGGATGTCATATGTCGAAGATCATAGAGCTGCTCGCGCACTATCCCCCCTATCAGCTGGTCCATGCCGCTGAAATGGTGCGCGATACCTTTGAACAGTTTTACCAGCAGCGGTACCAGCTGACGGTGCCTCAATGGCGCCTGATGATGGTGCTTGGCCCCCACTACCCCATCAGCCAGAAAGAGCTGGTGGAGGCAAGCGGGATGGACAAGGTGCGGATCTCCCGCGAGATCCACCGTCTGGTGGAGAAGGGCATCCTGTTCACCGAGAGCAGCGCCCAGGACAAGCGCATCAGTCTGGTCTCCTTCACCCCGGCGGGGCTCACCCTGTTCCAGCAGCTCAAGACCGAAGCGGGCAGCTGGCAGCACACCCTCACCGACTATCTGCCCGCCGAGGCACGCCAGAGCATACGGCTGCACCTGCAAAGCGTGAGCGACGCCATCGAACAACTCCACCTGCTGGACAGCGAGCAACAATCATGACACTCACCCGCTTTGCCACCATGGACGTCAACATGCTGCTGAGCCTGGTCAACATGCAGCTGCGTGATCATTACGCTGATCTGGACGATCTCTGCCGGGCGCAGGATCTCGACAAGGAGGCCCTGATCGCGCGGCTGGCCGGCGGCGATTTCCACTACCAACCTGATCAAAAGCAGTTCAGATAGGGATCCGGATCACAAGCTGTCTCGTGGCGCTGGCCGTGGCGGCAAAAACTGCTAAGGTGAGAGGCAACCGCGCTGGACCATGAGCCTGAGGTATGGATACATCAGGCTGTCACAGAGGGCGGTTAGCCTTAATTTGCTCACCATCAGCCAAGGACGACACCATGATCCTGACCCGACAGACCAGCCTGATCATCATCAGCGCCCTCTTCACGATCAGCCTCTTCTCCCCCCATCTGCCCCAGAGTACCGAGCAGTGGCTCAGCAGCCTGCTGCTGGGATCCCTGGTGGTGGTCTGCCTGCTGGTCGGCAGCGGCTGTCGCCGCTTCATCTGGGATTGAATTGAAGAGTGGCGCCCACCCTCTGAAAACAACAACGCAGCCATCGGGCTGCGTTGTTGTTTCTGGCGCTGCCTGAGCAGGCAGGCGTCACGGCATCAGTATGCCAGGGTTTCCAGCTGCTCCTTGGCCTGCTCTATGCCCTTGGCCTGCGCCTCGGGCCCCATGCCCATGCCCTCGGCGTAGATGAAGTCCACCTCATTGATGCCGATGAAGCCCAGCACGGTGCGCATGTAGGGGGTCACCAGATCGGTGGGGTTGCCCAGGTGCAGGCCGCCGCGGGGGCTGACCACCAGGGCACGGGTGTTCTCCACCAGACCGACCGGGCCGGTCTCGGTGTAGCGGAAGGTGACGCCGGCACGGGCCACCAGATCGATCCAGTTCTTCAGCTGGGTCGGGATGTTGAAGTTGTACATGGGGGCCGCGATGATCACCAGATCGCTCCCCTTGAGTTCGGCCACCAGCTCGTCGGACTGGGCCAGCACGGCCAGCTGACGCTCGTTGAGGTTTTCACCGCCGCGCAGGCCCATGGCCAGCTCGCCGTCGAGCACCGGCAGGTTCAGGGTTGCCAGATCACGCACAGTGACGCTGTCACCCTGGCGCTCGGCCAGGTAGCCGTCGATCAGGGCGTTGGATTGGGAATACTGGCCCAGGATGCTGGACTTGAGAACGAGGATATTGGCCATGGTGAAACTCCATTTGGTTGTCGGTTGAACAGCTGTGCTGTCGATGGAGGTCACTATAAAGATTGAGGTTCAAGGCGGATAGCGAAAATAGATGCTCAAGTTATTCAAATATTTTGATGCTTGCGTACTTAGTCGCCAGCGAGGTACTCACCAAGCACCCAGGCCTTGGCAGAACAAACGATTGCCGTTATGATCCGCCGCACTTTTTTTAAGTGACCCGGATCCCATGGCACCCTCCCGCAGGCACTCCCCCTTTGCCGGTGCAGTCTGGATGATGGTGGCAGGCCTCTGCTTTGCCGCCGTCAACAGCCTGAGCCAGTTTGTCAGCTTCAAGCTCGGCCTCCCCTCGACCCAGGTCGCCTTTCACCAGTATCTGGTCGCCCTGATCTGCCTGCTGCCCTGGCTCATTCGCCACGGCCTGCGCCAATCCCTGATGACCAACCAGCTGCGGCTGCACCTGCTGCGCGTCGCCCTGGCGGTCATCGGCATCCAGTTCTGGCTCTGGGCGCTGGCGGTGCCCGTGCCCATCTGGCAGGGCATAGCGCTGCTGATGACCTCCCCCCTGTTCGCCACCCTCGGCTCCGCCTTGCTGCTCAAGGAGCAGGTGAGCCGGGCGCGCATCCTGGCCACCCTGGCGGGCTTTGTCGGGGCCATGCTGATCCTGGCCCCCTGGACCGATGACTTCAGCTGGGCCTCCCTGCTGCCGGTGGCGGCCGCCCTGTTCTGGGCCGGTTACTCCCTGCTGGTGCGCTATCAGGCGGCGAGCGAATCGCCCCACACCATAGTGGTCTACCTGCTCATCTTCAGCACCCCCTTCAACGCCATGCTGGCCCTGCCGGAATGGCAGTGGCCAAGCGAGACCCAGTGGCTGCTGGTGGCGGCCTCCGGGGTGCTGTCGGCCCTGGCCCAGATGTCCATCGCCCGCGCCTACAGCGTGGCCGAGGCCTCCTTCGTGCAACCTTTCGATTTTGCCAAGCTGCCCATGAACGTGCTCGCGGGCTGGCTGGTGTTTGGCTGGGCGCCTCCCGGCCGATTGTGGCTCGGCGCCGCCATCATCATAGGCGCCATCACGCTGCTGACCCATCTGGAGCAGCGCGCCCACAAATCCGTTTCCTGAGGTACGCCATGCGTGCCTCTTTTTTTACTCACTCGGGTCAGCAACCCTGACCATGGACATCAGGAGAGATCAGATGTTTGGAACCGCCACCCGCCCCGCTGCCACCCGTGCCCTGCTGCTCGGCTCAGGCGAACTCGGCAAGGAAGTCGCCATCGAGCTGCAACGCCTTGGCATCGAAGTGATCGCCGCCGACCGCTACGCCAATGCCCCCGCCATGCAGGTCGCCCACAAAGCCCACGTGCTGGACATGCTCGACGGGGCCGCCCTGCGCGCCCTGGTGGCCGAGGTCAAACCCGACCTCATCATCCCCGAGATCGAAGCCATCGCCACCGATACCCTGGCAGAGCTTGAGCTGGAAGGGGTCAGGGTCGTGCCCAACGCCCGCGCCACCCAGCTCACCATGAACCGGGAGGGGATCCGCCGCCTCGCCGCCGAAGAGCTGGGCCTCCCCACCTCCTCCTACCGCTTCGCCCAGAGCAAGGAGGAGTTCGTCGCCGCCGTCGAGGCCATCGGCCTGCCCTGCGTGGTGAAACCGGTGATGAGCTCCTCCGGCAAGGGCCAGAGCCTGTTGCGCGATCTTGCCAGGCTGGACGAGAGCTGGACCTATGCCCAGGAGGGGGGCCGCGCCGGCCGTGGCAAGGTGATCGTCGAAGGCTTCGTCCCCTTCGAGTACGAGATAACGCTGCTCACTGTGCGCGCCGTGGACGGCATCCACTTCTGCGATCCCATAGGCCATCGTCAGGAAGAGGGTGACTACCGCGAATCCTGGCAGCCCCAAGCCATGAGCGAGCTGGCCCTGGCCCGCGCCAGAGAGGTGGCGGCCAAGGTGGTCGAGGCCCTGGGTGGCCATGGCCTGTTCGGGGTCGAGCTCTTCATCAGGGGTGACGAGGTGTGGTTCAGCGAGGTCTCTCCCCGCCCCCACGACACCGGCATGGTGACCCTGATCTCCCAGGATCTCTCCGAGTTCGCCCTGCACGTGCGCGCCATCCTGGGGCTGCCGATCGGCACCATCACCCAGTACGGGCCGAGCGCCTCCGCCGTGGTGCTGCGGGAAGGCCACAGCCAGAACATCCGCTATCAGGGGATTGGCGAGGCGCTGGCCCTGGTGCCGGGCGCCCAGCTGCGGCTCTTCGGCAAGCCCGAGATCGCCGGTCGCCGCCGTCTCGGGGTGGCGCTGGCCCGTGGGCAAGGGTGCGAAGAGGCGGTAGAGAAGGCCAAGGCAGTCGCCGCCCAGGTCGAGGTGCTCCTCTAGAGCGCTCTCTTTGTCACGTCAAAACAAACGTTTATCTGCGTGATCCGGCGCAAGGGGCAGGCTTCTGCCCCTTTTCCATTGAAGCGTCGGGCTTATAATCCCCCCTTCACCTATGTCAGGAGTACAAGATGTTAACTGCCGTGATCTTCGATATGGATGGTGTTCTGATCGACTCGGAACCCTTTTGGCAACGGGCCCAGATGGCCGTCTTCTCCGAGCTGGGCCACTTCCACACCGAGGAAGACTGCAACTCCACCATAGGAGTGCGCATCGATCAGCTGGTGGCCCACTGGTATCGCCTGCGTCCCTGGAGCGGCCCGACCCAGGAAGAGGTGGTGCAGCGCATCCTGGATCAGGTGATAGCGCTCATCCTGCAGGAGGGTCAGGCCAAGGCCGGCGTGCTGGAAGCCCTCGACCTCATCGAGGCGCAGGGGCTCAAGATCGGGCTCGCTACCTCTTCCCCCTTCACCATGGTGGAGGCGGTGCTCGGCAAGCTCGGCATCCAGGATCGCTTCATGGCGGTCCACTCTGCCGAGGTGGAGCGCTTTGGCAAGCCCCACCCGGATGTCTATATCCACGCCGCCGAGAAGCTAGGCGTCGAACCTGTGCACTGTCTGGCCATCGAGGACAGCTTCACCGGCCTGCTGGCAGCCAAGGCGGCGTCCATGCAGGCACTGATAGTGCCGGACCCGGCCCTGGTCGGCGACCCTCGTCTCGCCATCGCAGATCACCAGCTATCGTCACTCGCCGAGCTGGATGCCGACATGCTGGCCCGCTGGGTCAAGTAGTCTACCAAGGGGCGCTTATCGTTCCATGCGCCCGGCCCTGGTCGGTGACCCCCGTCTGGCCATCGCCGATCACCAGCTATCCTCGCTCGCCGAGCTGGATGCCGACATGCTGGCCCGCTGGGTGGCATGATTCCACAGGGGCCGGGGGTACGCAGGGTCAGACCTTCAGGGCTCGGCGCATCCCCCCGATCCCTGTCATAAACGTGCGCCCGCTCGCGGTTGCGCCGCCTCTTGCCGACTAGAATCAGGGAACAGAGGCGGCCCAAGGGCCCGAGGAGGTCACCATGATCGAGTACACCAGCAAGCGCATCGTCTGCCCCCACTGCGGCCACCATACCCGGGTCGAGCTGGATGCCAGCCAGGGGGATCAGGAGTTCTACGAGGACTGCATGGCCTGTTGCAACCCCATTCACCTGAGGCTGCATAGGGACGAAGCTCGCGACTGTCTGCAGCTGTTTGTGGATGCGGACGACGAGCAGATGTTTTGATTGCCTTTCGCTGACCAGGCAAGCGAGGGGGACTGGAGCGACACCATGCCGCCCCTCCCTGCTTGCCTCTTCCCAGATGCCTGAGTCCCTTAACTGCGCGCCCCATTCCCCCATAAAGAAAAGCCCCTCGGAGAACCTCAAATCATCCTGAAGTTCGCCAAGGGGCCTTGTCGCTTATGTGATGGTTGTCGGCTCATGGATGTGCCAGACACAGGAAGTGTAGGCCCGGTTTCATCCTTCGGCGAACCTCTGACGCTCGGGCTCCTTCAGCCGCGGCAGGCCAAGGAGTTGGCTGCCACACTGGGGAAGGCGTTTATCCTCGCATGCCGTTGAGCCCGTCATCTCGACGGGCGTCTTTTTGGCTCAGCCGCAGGAAGATGCGGGGCACTGGCCCATGACGGCATGGGCTCTTGCCCTAAGCCCCGCCTTGTATTCACGGGAGAAAACAGGGCCCACAGCTGCGGGCCTGGCTTGAGATGACGGGCCTGGATGGATCAGGCCGGCTGGCGCGCCGCCAGCACCCGCTCCACGGTGTCGACGATGGCCTGGGTCTGGGGATCGATCTCGATGTTGGTCTGCCAGCCCGCCTTGACCCAGCCCAGGTTGGTGCGGGCCAGGGTTTCGGGAATGAGGTTGACGCAAAACTCGCTGCCGCGCACCTCGCCTATGGTCAGGCTGATGCCGTCGATGCCGATGTAGCCCTTGGTCAGCACATATTTCATGAGCTCGGGGGCGAGGCGATACCACACCTGGCGATTGTTGGGGGTGTCGATGACGGAGATCACCTCGGCCGTGCCCATGATGTGGCCGGACATGGCATGACCGCCGATCTCGTCGCCAAAGCGGGCGGCCCGCTCCACGTTGACCTTGTCCCCGACCGCAAGGGCACCGAGGTTGGTCAGGCGCAGGGTCTCCTGCATCAGATCGAAGCTGACCAGCTCCCCCTCGATGCGGGTGACCGTCAGGCAGCAACCGTTGTGGGCCACGGAGGCGCCGAGCGCCAGCCCCTCGCCCCAGGCCGGGCTCGGCATGCGGATCACATGGGTGCGAAAGTTGGGCAACTCTTCGATGGCCACCAGTTCGGCGGTTCCCTGTACTATGCCGGTGAACATGTCTCGTCTCCACGCTGTAATAAAATTGTCGGCAGGTTACCCCCGGCCACAGTGCAAGACAAGGGTGCCGGCTGACAAGGCGGGCCCCGATCGTTATAGTGACCCCATTCAATCCAGGCTTAACGAGGAAACAAAAATGCAGGTATATCAGTGCTGTGAAGCCATTCGCATCGCCTACAACCAGATAGGCTCCGGCGAACAGGGCTATGTGCCCCAGGCCATCGCCGCCAGCATACGGGCGCTCAACGCCGTGGCGAGCGACGACAGGGTGCCCGCGGATCTGCGCGAGCAGGCCGCCTACGCCGCCGCCAACCTGCTGATCAGCGATCACGAGGACGCCTGATCCCGGGTAGAAATGCGCCGCCAACCTTCCCCGTTGGCGGATTTTCAGGCTAGAATGACACCCCCGCGTTTTGTCTCCTCCCGGCAGGAGATAAAAGCCCCTCTCATTTACCCGTTCTTTTCTCTTTTATCTGATCCACTCGGAGGTGTCAGTGCAACGTTATTGGACCGAGGCGAAGCAGCTCGTTCGTCTAGCCAGCCCCATACTGGTGGCCCAGGTGGCCCAGATCGCCATGAACTTCGTCGATACCGTGATGGCGGGTCAGGTCAGCGCCGTGGATCTCGCCGCCGTGTCGGTGGCCTCCAGCTTCTGGCTGCCGATCATCTTGCTGGTGCAGGGCATCATCATGGCGCTCACCCCCATCGTGTCCCAGCTCAACGGGGCCCGCAAACGGGACGAGATCCGCCCGGCCGTGCACCAGGGCTTCTGGCTGGCGCTCATGGTGACTCCCATCGCCATGCTGGCACTCTACTTCAGCCCGCTGGCGCTGCAGTTCATGGACGTGGATCCCGTGATGGCGGAGAAGACCGCCGGTTACCTGCACGCCATCCTGTGGGGCCTGCCCGCCTTCGTGCTGTTCCAGGTGCTGCGCAACTTCAGCGAGGGACTCTCCCACACCATGCCCACCATGGTGATCGGCTTCGTGGGGCTGGCGGTCAACATCCCCGCGAACTACATCTTCATCCACGGCCACTTCGGCATGCCGAAACTCGGCGGCGTCGGCTGCGGCGTGGCCACCGCCATCGTGCTCTGGGCCATGCTGCTGGCGATGATCGCCTACGTGAAGCTCTCCCCCCACTTCAAGAAGATCAACCTGTTCGCCCAGCTCGCGCGCCCCAACGGCAGCCGGATCTGGCGGCTGTTCCGCCTGGGCTTCCCCATCGCCATGGCCATCTTCTGCGAGGTGACCCTGTTCACCGTGGTGGCCCTGATGCTGGCCCCCTTCGGCGCCGAGACGGTGGCGAGCCACCAGATAGCGCTCAACTTCTCCAGCCTGGTGTTTATGCTGCCCCTCTCCATTGGCGTCGGCGTGACCATCAGAGTCGGCCACAGCATAGGGGAAGGTCAGCCGGATCAGGCCCGGATCGCCGCCCGCACCGGCCTGATGCTGGGCATGGGGGTGGCCGCCGCCACCGCCGCCCTGACGGTGTTGCTGCGCGAGCCCATCGCGGGGATCTACACCGATGATCTCCAGGTGATCACCCTCGCGGCTACCTTGTTGTTCTTCGCCGCCATCTACCAGATCTCCGACTCGGTGCAGGTGGTGGCCGCCGCCGCCCTGCGTGGCTACAAGGACACCCAGGCGATCTTCTACATCACCATAGTCGCCTACTGGGGCATGGGGCTGCCCACCGGCATGATCCTGGGGCTGACCGACTGGGTGGTGCCGCGCATGGGGCCCCAGGGCTTCTGGGTCGGCTTCATCGTCGGGTTGACCGGCGCCGCCCTGATGCTGGGGGCACGGCTGCGTCTCATCTATGGCCGCTTCGCGAGCCCCGAGGCCTGCACCGCGCTTTCCCGGGCCCAATAAAGGGCGCCACGACGCCGCTCAATGGCGCGGCTCGCCTGCAAAATCAACAGGCTGCGCAAGAACTGGGCAAACAGTCTCCTTTGTGCATGTCCCTTGTTGACAGCCTTTGGGGGCATGGGTAGTATGCCGACCACGCAAGCGACGTCGTGTTCGCTTGCGTGATGAAAAGCGGGTTTATAGCTCAGTTGGTTAGAGCACTACCTTGACATGGTAGGGGTCGTTGGTTCGAATCCAATTAAACCCACCACTTTTCGCGATGCGTCCTTAGCTCAGCTGGTTAGAGCACCACCTTGACATGGTGGGGGTCGGTGGTTCGAATCCACTAGGACGCACCATCACGACACTGTTATGCGTCCTTAGCTCAGCTGGTTAGAGCATCACCTTGACATGGTGGGGGTCGGTGGTTCGAATCCACTAGGACGCACCATAACAGTTTGAATAAATTGCAGATGCAAATTTGATGTGGGTTTATAGCTCAGTTGGTTAGAACAGTACTTTGACATGGCGTAGGCGATGTCGTTGGTTCGAATCCAGTTGAACACAGATGTGGGTTTATAGCTCAGTTGGTTAGAGCACTACCTTGACATGGTGGGGGTCGGTGGTTCGAGTCCACTAGGACGCACCATGATTGATGATTAGATTTTCGAATACGATGCGTCCTTAGCTCAGCTGGTTAGAGCATCACCTTGACATGGTGGGGGTCGGTGGTTCGAGTCCACTAGGACGCACCATTCGAAAACAGTTCATCAATAAAAACAACAAATTGCGTCCTTAGCTCAGCTGGTTAGAGCACCACCTTGACATGGTGGGGGTCGGTGGTTCGAGTCCACTAGGACGCACCAAATTCAAAAAAAACCCGCTTTCGAGCGGGATTTTTGCTTTTTGTCGCATTAGTTTTTTCGATTCAAAAATCAGGCGTCATCCGACACTATTTTTTGCCTCGTGCCTAGAAAAGGCACTTCCGTGCCCAATGTCATAGGCACCGCCTGATCTCATCAAACCCAAGCCAGACCCCTATCCTATCGGGCGCAGCCCCAAAATCGTTGCTCATTGGTGGCCATTCTTTATCTCGTGCCTAACAAATTTGATCCCGTGCCCAATTCACTAGGCACAATGAAGTGTTGCAGTGCAGCTTGATGGCCCCTACCCCATAACATCAAGCGAACGAGAAGAGTCAGTCGGCAGGCCCTACGCCTGCAGGATGCTTTTAGCGGTATCCATGCGGTACTTCTGTTTGGCGATTTACAAGATCCCCTGAATCCATCAAAGCATAGCTACTAGGCCGTGTATCCATGGCGGAGCGAGGGTGGCTATAACGGATTCAATACAACACAACAAAAACCGCAGAATAGCTGGTAAAAATACCGAAATATCAATTAATTAAGGAATTAACCAGAACTGATATCATGCCTTTGACGTGGTTCAAAGAGATCGATTCGATGGGGAAAAAACGACGACATCGTCATAGGTCGCCAGTCATGTACACGACTACAACATGGCGTCCAAGACATGCAGCTCGCTCACTCAATCAGATAATAAAAGTGGTGGCAAAAATTCATCATACTTGGCAACGTCATGTCCACGTTGATGAGGAAGAGTATGATGACGCTGCTTTTTTTTCTCTCAGTTCAGAACTTCGCCATTACTCAGGCAAGCACCCTGACTGGGAGCTGTTCTACCGCATCGATATCAAACGGGATCTGATGTATCGCAAGCTCCATACTCGTCCACTTCGCGCATTCTCAGCCGTTAGACCCCGACCGACATCAACCCGACGCATCTTGTCTTTAAAACCCCAGTCTGAATTACCACTACGCCCAGAAAAACTATTCAGTTGGCCAAGCACAGTGATCTCAGCCTCCCACGCCGGTTTGCCCGAAAGCAAATGGCCCAAGGTCGGTATCTTTCAATCAGTGGGCTACCGGGTCGGAGAAAAGCGCCTGTATCGCAACCAGCGCCTGAAATTATTGCAATGGGTCTTTGAGCAAGAGTTACCGCTCGTTGAAGATCAGGCCTATATGGCGGAATGGGGAAACCCAGCAGAGCCCGAACGGTTAGAGAAGATGGCAAAACAATCGCAGCCTTTATCCGTAGTGCCAAGAGGCGCCAGTCGGCCAACATGCGCCAAGCGATCGCAGACTGGGAGGCCGATCTGGCTTGGCTGAAACAGCACTACTACGTGACCCATGAGCTGGCAATGGCCCGCGACATAAGCATGACACAACGCCCCTAAAATCGTTTTAATCGTACGAAATAAATCATTGACAGAATATCATCACCCGTGGAATGATAACTTCATCGCTTAATCGTACAAAGGAAACGAAATTAAAATGACCAGCTATACGATCGAAGATCTGTGTCATTGCATCGTCACTGGTGCAACCAATAGTGTCTATGAAAAAGCTGATGCTGCGGACGCACAACACTTTCTGCTAACCGGAAGTTGCCTCAATCAACAAGGGCAGATCGAGGCCGACCAGTTGACCCCCATCTGCGTTAAGGATGAAAAAAGCATTGCGCGCTTTTCTCTCCAGACAGGTGACGTCGTGCTGCTGGCAAGGGGCAGTACCATTCGTGCGGCCTATGTGGATGAAACAACCGCTCAACTAGGTGTGCTGGCCTCTGCCAACTTCCTGCTGTTGCGACCCAAGAAGGAACTGCTGCTCGGTGAAACCCTAGTTGCCTTTTTGAACAGCCAATTGGGGATAGCCATGCTGGAACGGATGAATACTGGCGCAGTCATCCAGAACATCAGTGCCTCGAGTCTGAAAAAAACCGAAATCCCCTTGCCATCTTTGCATGATCAGCAACGCCTAGCCGAGCTGTTCCATGCTCGTAACCTGGCCTATATGGATACGCTCGCACTGGCCGAACAACAGAAAAAAGCGGCAGATGCCTGTATTGAGCAATTGCTGAAAGGAGATGCCTGATGCAAGACATGCTGCTGAAAATGACTCAGATTATTGAGTCTGCCCGTGGCGCAATGGAGCCATTGCACGCCATCGAACTGCTCTCGTTTCTTGGTCTATTGGCCAAGCAGGATCCTGATGGATTTAGCGCTATCGTCAACACCGGCAGCAAACACCAATATGAAGCCATGCGTGAGCTGGGAAAGAAGCTGGCAACGCAGCTTCAGCTTCCTGAAGCCGTATTTTGTAGTCCCGAAGCACATCGGTTCGATGACAAGGTGCTAGCTGAGTTGATGAGCTGGCTGGAGCAGGTTACCGATTTTACGGCCTTCGCTCGTGCCATCCGGGAGCTCTATTGCCTCGGCTTTACTCGCTCAAGAAGCATGGAAAGCTCCAATCCGAGTTTGATTAGCCTCTATCAAGCCCTGTTGGGTGATTGTTCACAAAAGACGTTGTTTGATGGTGCAGCTGGAATGGCCGCAGTGACTTCGGCATTACGACCACAACATGCCATCTTGATGGAGATTAATCATACCACCTGGCTGATCTCATACCGCTTGCTACTCCTTGAAGCGCAGAGCATGGAGTTCCATCGTGCCGATGCACTGCTGGTGGCCGACATAGGTAAAAGCTCAGCGGATGTAGTAATCCTTGAGCCGCCATTAGGCATCAAACTGGCAGCCGATCAACGCCGCGAATTGGCAAGGGTCGATTATCTGCAAGTTCCTGCCGGTGATGCGGTCTCGGCCATGGCGGCCGATGGGCTCTGGTTACAATTGGCGATGCAAAAGCTGACCGACCAGGGAACGGCACTACTACTGATGCCACAAGGCTGGACATTCCGGCCAGGCTACGATGCACAGGTCCGGCAAACGCTGCTGGAAAGTGAATATCTCGAGGCCTTGATTAGCCTTCCAGCCGGTTTGATCTCGGGAACCGGTATCCCCTCAGTGCTGGCCATTCTCAAGAAATCCCGCCCACAAGGTGCACCGGTTCGGTTGGTTGACGCCAGTGGCTTGGGTTCCCCTAGCCGACAAGGCCGTACCCTCAATCAAGATGAGGCCAAACTGATTGCCGATTGGGTGCAGGGCTCTGAGACATCAGAACATAGCCGAATGATCAATCTAAGCGAACTGCGCACTCAGGAGTACAACCTCAGCCCCAGTCGCTACTTTGAAAAAGAGGTGCAGGTCGAAGGGCTCGATATCGACAAAGAGATGGCCTTATTGGCCGAAAAGCAGCAGCGATTTGATGCATCACAAAAGCAACTGACCAGGTTATTAAACAGTTTTAAATAACGATAAGCAGACCGCCCGATCCAGTAATAAAGAAGAGGTAATTCATCATCCATCAACCGGAGGTAAATATGAAAAATACAGAGGTATCACTTAACGTGACGGTTCACTACCAAGCCCATCAAGGTGTTTCACCTTGGGCTAAGCCGCCACAACAAGAGCCAACGAGTGACTATCGACTTTCACCTGGCCATAAGGATATTCAGATATCCAAGCGCTTGATGGATGACTTTGTGTTCTATTTCGTGACTCACGGCGATAAGAAGCTGAACTTGGGACGAAAGAAGACGGCGCAACAGGTCGTCACCGCTGCCTTCTGTTTTTTTGCTGGCAAAGCGCAAGGTGAGTCGACCCGGCCTATGTATGTCCTGTATCGAGGGGAACGGATCGATTTTGATGCCCCCCAGCTGATTTTCGCGGCGTATATGCGGCTAATAAACGCCAAAAGAGACGCCTACGCGGAGGCGCGTCTCAAAATTCTCGCTGAACTGGTGTTCTATGCCCGTCTTGCCGCCAAGTCTCACTACCACTGACGCGCAAATCGACTTTTGACCATACAGCTGGCGTGAACAGATGTAGATGTGAAGAAGTGCCATCTGCATCTAGTTTTTTTACTCAACTAATGGTTTCCAAGCGCATTGGATTGTTTTACGATGAACCTAATCTTTTTTATCAGGTGCAAGTATTGATGTTAGCCAGCGTCATCCAGAAACGTCTCGAGGCCCTGCCACAGGCGACTCGAGAGCGGATCGCCCATATCGACTTCACCTTGATGTTCAAAGGTGAAGCGGTGCGGGCCGATCTGATTACTCGCTTTAACATGGCGCCCGCTCAGGTCACCAAAGACTTCATGCTCTATCGCGAGCTGGCACCGCAAAACATCGAATACGATGCCAAGCGACGAGTGCACATCCGCGGCGCGGCGTTTGCGTCACTGTTTGAGTATGACCCGCTGCGTACCCTCGCCACCTTGAGTCAGGGCTTTGGCGACGGCTTCTCTGGCAAAGGCATGCTGCCCTTTGCCTGTGAGGCGCCGCACCACCTCAATCAACCGGCACTGGCGATTGTCGCCCAACTGACCGCAGCGATTTACCGTCGCTGTGCCCTACGCATCCGCTATGTCTCGCTCAGTAGCGGGGAAACGGTGCGGGACATAGTGCCGCACACGCTGGTCGACAGCGGCTTGCGCTGGCATGTCCGCGCCTATGACCGCACGCATAGCGAGTTCCGGGATTTCGTACTGACGCGCATCGCTCACGCGCAACTGCTGGCCGAAGAGAAGGCCCGAGCAGAAGAGCTCCCAGACGTAGATGCTCAATGGACAACGCAGGTAACGCTGGCGCTTAGGCCCCACCCTGCCCGTCAGTACCCCGAGGCCATCGCCCTCGACTACGCCATGACAGACGGTGTCAGACACGTCACAGTGCGGGCCGCCACGGCGGGTTATCTGCTGCGCCTGTGGAATGTGGACTGTTCCGCCGACCATCATCTCGACGGCCCCGAATATCAGCTCTGGCTGGCAAATCCGGACTGCCTCGATAACGTCAGCAATGCGACGTTGGCACCGGGTCGAACTTAATTTTTTATTTTTTACCGGGCGAGCCCGGAAAGACAGGACAACAAGATGGATCACAGTGTACACAACAAACTGGTTTCTTTTATCTGGAGTATTGCCGATGACTGCCTGCGCGATGTCTATGTGCGCGGCAAGTATCGTGATGTGATCCTGCCAATGGTGGTGTTGCGTCGCTTGGACACCCTGCTTGAACCCACCAAGCAAGCGGTACTGGACGACGTCCATTTCCAGCAACAGGAGATGAATGCCGTCGAGCTGGACGAAGAGCCGCTCAAAGCCGCCTCCGGTTATGTCTTCTACAACATCTCCAAATGGACGCTCAACTCCCTGTTCAATGCGGCCACCAATAACCAGCAGATCCTGCTGGAAAACTTCAATGAATACCTCAATGGCTTCAGCGATAACGTCAAAGAGATCATCAGCCGCTTTAATCTCAAGGCGCAGATCCGCCATATGGCCGACAAACAGGTATTGCTGGATGTGGTCGAGAAATTTATCTCCCCCTATATCAACCTGACGCCAGAGGACGGTGAAGATCCGGAGGGCAATAAACTGCCCGCCCTGACCAACCTCGGCATGGGCTATGTGTTCGAAGAGCTGATCCGCAAATTCAACGAAGAGAATAACGAAGAGGCCGGGGAACACTTCACCCCGCGTGAGGTGATCGAGCTGATGACCCACCTGGTGTTTGACCCGATCCAGGATCAACTGCCGCTTACCCTCACCATCTATGATCCGGCCTGCGGCAGCGGCGGCATGCTGACCGAGTCCCAGAACTTTATCGAAGAAAAATACCCGGCCCAGGGTGCCAGTCGCGATATTCACCTCTACGGCAAAGAGATCAACGACGAGACCTACGCCATTTGTAAGTCCGACATGATGATCAAGGGCAATGACCCGGCCAACATCAAGGTCGGCTCGACCCTGTCGACCGATGAGTTCTCCCAGATGCGCTTTGACTTTATGCTCTCCAACCCGCCCTACGGCAAGAGCTGGGCCTCGGAGCAGAAATACATCAAGGAAGGGACTGAGGTCATCGATAGCCGCTTCAAAGTGCAGCTGGCCGATTACTGGGGAGAAGTGGATCCCAAGGGCTGTGATGCCACGCCACGCTCCAGCGATGGTCAGCTGCTGTTTTTGATGGAAATGGTCAGCAAGATGAAGTCCCCCATCACCAGCCCCTTGGGTAGCCGCATTGCCTCGGTGCATAACGGCTCTAGCCTGTTTACCGGTGATGCGGGCGGTGGCGAGAGCAATATCCGTCGCTATCTGATTGAAAACGACATGCTCGAGGCTATCGTCCAGTTGCCGAACAACCTGTTCTATAACACCGGCATTACCACCTATATCTGGCTGCTGAACAACAACAAGCCGCACTCACGTCAAGGCAAGGTACAGCTGATCGATGCCAGCCTGCTCTATCGCAAACTGCGCAAGAACCTGGGAAACAAGAACTGCGAATTTGTCCCCAAGCATATTGAAGAAATCACCAACACCTATCTCGCCTGTAGCAATGTAGAACGCCAGCTGGACGCTAATGGTGACCCGATCGGCATCGCCAGCAAGGTGTTCAAAAACGAGGATTTTGGTTACTACAAGGTCACCGTCGAGCGGCCGGACCGCCGCAAGGCCCAATTTAGCGCCGAGCGCATCGCAAGCCTGCGCTTTGACAAGTCGCTGGCCGAGGTGATGGCCTACTGCTACGACCGCTATCAGGAAAAGGTCTATACCCCCGGCTTCTTGCAGGAACACAGCAACGCCATCCTCGAGTGGTGCGAACAGAACGAGATCAGCCTCAATACCAAGGCCAAGGGCAAACTGCTCGATACCGGCTTCTGGCTCGACGCCCGGCAGTTGCTGTTTGTGGCCCAGACCCTGATGCAGAGCATCGGTGACCAGGAGTTCAACGACTTCAACCAGTTTAAAGACGAGGTCGATGCCGCACTCAAGGCCAACCAACTCAAACTCTCGGCGACCGATAAAAACGCCATCCTCAATGCCGTCAGCTGGTATGACGACACCGCCGCCAAGGTGGTGAAAAAGGTGGTCAAACTCAACGCCGATAAGCTGGCCGAACTGCTGGAGCGCTATAGCTGTGAAGAGGCCGATCTGCCGGATTTCGGTTACTACCCCACTGGCAAAAAAGGCGAATTCGTGACTTACGAGAGCAGCAGCGACTTGCGCGACAGCGAGTCGGTGCCACTGAGCCAGAGCATCTACCAGTACTTCCTCGATGAGGTCAAACCCCATGTCGGGGAAGCCTGGCTGAATATGGAATCGGTGAAGATCGGCTATGAAATCAGCTTTAACAAGTACTTCTACTGCCATAAACCGCTGCGCTCACTCGAGACCGTCGCTCAGGAGATCTTGACGCTGGAAAAACAAGCCGATGGCCTGATTGCCCAGATTTTGGGTCTCACCACATCCCTACCCCAGGCATAAGCAGGAGACGATAATGATGACGCTGACTGCTATGCAAAAATATAAAACTTATAAATGGAGTGGCAATCCATTCTTTGGAGATATCCCATCTTGCTGGGATATCTACCCTTTATTCAAAATCGCAAAAATAAAATCCATCATCAACAAGCAAGATGAGGAATTACTCTCCGTCTATCTAGATAGAGGGGTAATTAAATTCAGCGATGTGGACGAAAAGCGCACAAACGTCACCAGCCTTGATCTATCAAAATATCAATTTGTGGAAAAAGGGGATTTCGTATTAAACAACCAGCAAGCATGGAGAGGTTCTGTTGGCGTATCCAACCATATTGGAATAGTTAGTCCCGCCTACCTAGTCTTATCTCTATCTAAAGAGATAAACCCTAAATATGCCAATTATCTTTTCCGTGATGGAAGCATGGTGTCGCAATATCTTATCTGTTCAAAAGGTGTTGGAACTATCCAGAGAAATTTATATTGGCCTCATTTGAGGAGAACAATTGTTGCTTTACCTTCGTATATTGAACAAACCGCCATCGCCAATTTTCTGGATACGAAAACCAACCAGATTGACGAAGCGATTGCCATCAAGGAGCAGCAGATCGCGCTGCTTAACGAGCGCAAGCAGATCCTGATCCAGCAGGCTGTGACCCAAGGTCTCGACCCGACTGTGCCGATGAAAGATTCCGGTGTGGAGTGGATTGGCAAGATCCCGGAGCATTGGATCGTTAAACGAGCTAAATATTTGTTCAATGAAATAGATGAGCGCTCTGTGAATGGCGATGAGGAATTACTTTCCGTGTCGCACATCACAGGCGTTACACCCCGTTCTGAAAAGAACGTCAATATGTTTATGGCTGAGGATTATTCCGGCTCTAAAACCTGTGAAAAAAATGACCTCGTATTTAACATTATGTGGGCGTGGATGGGAGCTCTGGGTGTCTCAGATAGAAGAGGCATTGTAAGTCCGTCATATGGGGTTTTCAGGGCGAAAGCAGAAAGTACGTTTAATCCTATTTTCTTAGAGTATCTCTTAAAATCAACAAACTACATTGAGCATTACAATAAGGTTTCTACTGGTCTGCATTCATCTCGACTGAGATTTTATGGCCATATGTTCTTCGACATGGAGATGGGCTTCCCCTCATTCGAAGAGCAAAACTACATAATTGAACACGTTCAAAAAGAATCGGACGTTATCGACAAGGCTCTGTCTCTGCAAGAACAGCAGATTGAAGCTTTAAAAGAATACAAAACCACTCTGATTAATAGCGCCGTGACCGGTAAGATTAAGGTGGTCTAGCCATGGGCTATCAACCACCGTTTCAGCTCACCCACACCATGATGCGCCATGTGGCCCGCATCGGCGAGCTGATTGGCACATGGAAGGCGGCCAACCAAAACCGGCTGGTGCCTGAGCTGCGCCGTGGCAACCGCATTAAAACTATTCAGGCCTCGCTGGCCGTGGAGCAAAACACCCTGACGCTGGAACAGGTCACCGCCGTGTTAGCGGGCAAAACCGTGCTGGGTCTACCCAAAGAGATCCAGGAGGTGCGCAATGCCTTTGCCGCTTATGAAGCAATGGAGCAGTGGCACCCGCATCAGATCGACGACTTACTGGCCGCACATGCCTTATTGCTGCATGGCCTGATTGATGATGCTGGCCACTGGCGCAGTAAAGGAGCTGGCATCTATCGCGGTGAACAGCTGGTGCATATGGCCCCACCGGCCAGCCAGATCCCGCGCCTGATGGCCGATCTGTTCGACTGGTTAGCGCACACCGACGCCCACCCGCTCATCGCCTCGGCCGCCTTTCATTACGAGTTTGAATTTATTCACCCGTTTGGTGATGGCAATGGCCGTATCGGGCGCTTGTGGCAAACCCTGATTTTAAGCCACTGGCAACCCATGCTCGCGTTCCTGCCGGTGGAAACCGTCATCAAACATCGCCAGCAAACCTATTACCAGTTACTGACTGAATCGGATCAGAAAAGCCATTGTTCCGCCTTTATCGAGTTTTTACTGCAAGCCATTGAAGACAGCCTGCAAGAAGCCATCCATACCCAAGCGGATAGTGAAAAAACGCGGGTAGAAACGCAGGTAGAAATGCGGGTACAAACACCACTAAAAACCCCGGAACAGATCCTGAGTCTGCTGCAACAGCATCCGCAGATCACGCTAGCCGAGGTAGCACAGCGGCTGGGTAAGGCGCTTTCCACCGTGGAACGCGCCGTCGCCAAGCTTAAAGCCCAAGGGGCACTGACATTTATCGGGCCCAAGAAAAACGGCCACTGGCAGGTTAACAAGAAATAACGAGCAGGGAGTATGCATGGTCAGCAATACCAAAGAACAGGCCCTTGAAGCGGCCATCGAGCAGGCCCTGACCGGCCAGTGTCTGGAAACGCTCGGCAGTGGCATCGGCGAAGCGGCCGCTGTCTATGCCAAGCCCCATCATGGCTTTGTGCTGGGGCTGGCTAGCGATTTTGACAAGCAGTACGCCATCGATACCCGGCTGTTCTGGCAATTTCTCGAGACCACCCAAGCCTCGGAGCTGGCCAAGCTCAAGCAGCATCACCCCCATGACTGGCAACGCAAGGTGCTGGAGCGTTTCGACCGCATCATGCAAAAACAGGGGGTACTGCATCTGCTGAAAAAAGGGTTGAGCCTTGACGATGCCCACCTGACCTTGATGTACCCGGCCCCGCTGGCCAGCAGCAGTACGGCTGTGCACCAACACTTTGCCGCCAACCTCTTTAGCTGTACCCGCCAGGTGGCCTACTCGGCGCAGAACCCCAAGCAAGAGATCGACATGGTGCTGTTTATCAACGGCATCCCGCTCATCACCCTGGAGCTGAAAAACCCCTGGACCAACCAGAATGCCCGTTACCACGGCCAGAAGCAGTACCGGGAAGATCGCGATATCAATCAGCCGCTACTCAACTTTGGCCGCTGCTTGGTGCATATGGCAGTCGATACCGACGAAGTCTATATGACCACCAAGCTGGCCGGGAATGCGACCTTCTTCCTGCCCTTTAACAAGGGGCATCACCATGGCAAGGGGAACCCGCCGAACCCAACCGGCCATAAGAGCGCCTATCTGTGGCAAGAGGTCTTCACCAAGGAGAGCCTGGCTAACATCATCCAGCACTTTGTGCGTCTGGATGGGTCAGCCAAAGAGTTGCTGAGCAAACGCACCCTGTACTTCCCCCGCTACCATCAGCTGGATGTGGTGCGCAGGCTGATAGACCATGCCAGCCACCACGGCGTAGGTCAGACCTATCTTATTCAGCACTCGGCAGGTTCTGGCAAATCCAACTCCATCACCTGGGCCGCCTACCAGCTGATCGAGGTTTACCCGGCAAGCGTCAATGTGCATGGAGCCAAGGCCGTCGATCAGCCGTTGTTTGATTCGGTCATCGTCGTCACCGACCGGCGACTGCTGGACAAACAGCTGCGCGAGAACATCAAGGAGTTCTCCGAGGTCAAAAACATCATAGCGCCCGCCAACAAGTCATCCGAACTCAAGTCAGCCCTGGAGAACGGCAAGAAGATCATCATCACCACCATCCAGAAGTTCCCGTTTATCGTCGATGGCATCAGCGATCTGAGCGACAAGCGCTTTGCGGTGATCATCGATGAGGCACACAGCTCTCAATCCGGGGATGCCCACGGCAAGATGAACGCGGCGATGGGCAAGATACACACCGAGGAGGAGATGGAGGACACCCAGGATCTGATCCTGCAGGCCATGCGCGCGCGCAAGATGCGCGGCAACGCCTCCTACTTTGCCTTCACCGCCACGCCGAAGAACACCACGCTGGAGAAGTTCGGCCAGAAACAGGCCGATGGCACCTACCAGCCCTTTCACCTCTATTCGATGAAGCAGGCGATTGAGGAGAGCTTCATCCTCGATGTGGTGGCCAACTACACCACCTACCGCAGCTATTACGAGATCAGCAAATCCATCGAAGATAACCCGCTGTTTGACAGCAAGAAGGCACAGAAGAAACTGCGCGCTTATGTGGAAGGCAGCCAGGAGACGATCGACGTTAAGGCCGAGATCATGCTCGAGCACTTTATTCCCCATGTGGTGAATGCCAAGAAGCTCAAGGGCAAAGGCAAGGGCATGGTGGTGACGCAGAACATCATCTCGGCTATCCGCTATTACAAGGCCATTACCCGCCAGCTGGAGGCGCTGGGTAATCCGTTCAAGGCGCTGATTGCCTTCTCCGGCAGCAAGGAGGTGGATGGCATTGAATACACAGAGGCTGATCTGAACGGGTTCCCCGAGAACGATACCCGTGACAAATTCGATACCGATGAGTATCGGCTGCTGATTGTGGCCAACAAATACCTGACCGGTTTCGATCAACCCAAGCTCTGCACCATGTACGTCGACAAGAAGCTGGCTAGCGTGTTGTGCGTGCAGGCCCTCTCCCGCCTGAACCGCGCCGCGCCCAAGTGGGGCAAGAAGACCGAAGATCTGTTTGTCCTCGATTTCTTCAACTCGGTAGACGACATGAAGGCAGCGTTCGATCCCTTCTACACCGCCACCTCGCTCTCCGGCGCCACCGACATCAATGTGCTGCATGAGCTCAAGGACGCGCTGGACGATAGCGCTGTCTACGAGTGGTTCGAGGTCGAGGATTTTGTGGCGCGTTATTTCAACAACGAAGACGCCCAGCAGCTTAGCGTCATCATCGATAAGGCCGCTGAGCGCTTCAATCATGAGCTGGAGCTAAGTAACGAAGAGAAGGCCGACATCAAGATCAAGGCCAAGCAGTTCGTGAAAATCTACGGCCAGATGGCCGCCATCATGCCCTATGACATGCTGACGTGGGAAAAACTGTTCTGGTTCCTCAAGTTCCTGATCCCCAAGCTCAAGGTGGAAGATCCGGATGCCGACCTGCTCGATGAGTTGCTCGAATCGGTAGATCTCTCCTCCTACGGCCTGCAGCGTGTGAAGCTCAATCACACCATCACCCTGGACGCCGACGATTCAGAGCTCGATCCACAAAACCCCAATCCACGCGGCGCTCACGGCACAGAAAAAGAGACCGACCCGCTGGACGAGATCATCAAGAGCTTTAACGAGAAGTGGTTCCAGGGTTGGAGCTCGACCCCGGAAGAGCAGAAGGTGAAGTTCGTGAACATCATCGATAGCGTGAAAAAGCACCCCGATTTCGAGGCCAAGTATCAGAACAACCCGGACCCGATCAACCGGGAACTGGCCTTCGAGAAAATCATGAAAGAGGTCATGCTGGCACGCCGCAAAGACGAACTGGAGCTCTATAAGCTGTTCGCCAACGACCTCGCCTTCAAAGCCTCATGGATGCAAAGCGCCCAAAGAATGGTGGGGATGTAAATCGTCGTAATTTTTTTAGATGAAATGACTCTTGGATTGCCGTTTTGTGGCGCGTCATGATGAATCGGGAAAAGGGAAATCAAAGTGCAAATTAACCAATGGATTTCGGAATTTTTAGCAAGACGTGGGTTAAAACATCCTGATGAGCGTCCACTTTTCGCGTACAAAACTTCGACGGATGAATTCGAGTCATTAAAACGCCTCTTACAAAATTATGCAGACAAGTTCCATTTGTCTCGGCACTACCCTGCTGCTTGGCTCCTCTTCGCGGCTGAATGGTGGAAACGTGATTATGCTGGTGGAGCATGGCGCTGGGGACCGCTTTGCGAAGCAGCAGGACTAAAGAGTCTATCCCACGATAAAATCCGGAATCTGGTCATTGACGGGCATCAACAATGGTGCCTGCAAACTTCGATCAAAACCGAAGGCAAACGTTTTATCGGCCTGGTCGCCATGAGTGGTGGCCTACCGATGCGTTTGGTGGAATCGGCCCAAGGCGGACTGGCCAGACTCCTTAGAATGGTCACCGAGCAGGCGTTGCACTACAACCTACACGATGAACAACTGCGTCAAGCTGTTGAAGCACAAGCCGCGCTCTTGCCAGTGTGTTATCAACAGTCGCCCGTCTATGAACTTTTGGATAACCTCATCAAAGCAGTGCTGCATATCCGAGCCACGTATGAGCTTCATGATGTGTCCGACCCCATAGGCAAGTTACAGAAAGAGTGTCCAGACTGGGAGGATATATTTCCAATAACGCTTGATAGTCAAGCTGCGGCCAGCCTGATCAAGGGACTTGTGAGAAGTGTAGTCAGCATCCCCCCCCTGTCGCGGCAGACACCTTTTCAGATCCTGAAAGGGCTGCGCCTTAGTACCGATGGTTCCCCGCCCCAGTATGAACTTTCTTTTATTATGCAAGCTCAAGCCAATCGTGAGCATGTTGCCAACGCGCTTGGCTTTCCCTGCGAGCAGCTACCACCACATTTTCAACTGGTCTTGCGTGTTGGGGAGCAAGAGTACATGGCAGGTGAAGCCTTACTCCGAGGAGACAAATATCAGCTGATAGCCAAACCCCTACCATTGATTCAAGCCTTACATGACTCAGCTCAGCTGATTGTCAGTCGTTGGGGGGCCACACTACATATTGCCAACCTGCCTGGTGGGGAAGAATTAAGTCATGATGAGCCGTTGATCTTTGAGAACACGCCGCCATTTGCTCGCCTGATTGCACAGGGTGATGCTCGGCTCAAAGGATCCTCTGCACTGGTTGCCATTCCCCCCAAGACAATTGTCTTTTCCGAGGAAGGTGAAGCACAAGAGCTCTGCAATAATCTATCGAATGGCATGAAGTTGATGGAACTGCCTGCTGGCGACACTCGGCTCGTTTACCAACGTCAGACATTCAGGGTACACATTTCTTCCTGTGTGCCTGCACTCCCTGATAGCCATTGGACGGGTAATACCATCGAGGCAACCTCCACGCCTGGATTACTGTTCTGTGGTACGCCGCGTCTACGGGTTGTTCAGGAGAGTGGTTATGCCAGTGATGTTCCGTCCCATGAACTTTTTGCCAGCGTACAAAATAGCGAACAGCGGCTTGAGCAAACGAAGGCGCCTGGTTTATGTCGGTTGATCTGGAGAAAAGATCAGCAACGATTGCTCAGTACTCGTGCTGTGATTCTTCCGCCTGATGCAGGGATTACTTACAAACCGGGCATAAGCCCCCTCGAGGGAATAATTCGACTTGTAAACTGGCCTAATCTGCCGGTCCGCTCTGAAACCGAGGAGATAGAACTAAAAACAAAGCACGATGGTTCAGACTTGATTTTGGACTTGAAGAGCAACTCTGCCCGCCCAGTTACCTCTGTGCCACTCAGTTTGCAGTGGCCGGGGGGGGAACAAAAACTGACACTGCCTTTCCCTGCTTATGGCGTCACGCTATTGCGTAATAACACGCCACTTGAAAACAACCAGGTATTGACCATTGGAGAGCTGGTCGGATGCAGAGCCATATTGATGTCAGCCCAAGGAGCAGCACACTGGCGGTTGCGACTATCAACCATTGGACTCAAAAGTCGAACCAGCCTCTCACAGGAAATCAAATATATCGGTGTGCGAGAAATTCGTTTGTTTGAATTAATCCCAAAGATTCAGCAAATGCTTTCCTGCCATCCGAGACTTGATCACACCGTCTTGCTTGAACTGATTCACGGCCATCAGACGCATGCCAGTTTGGAGGTCGGAAGATACTCGACACGCATCTGCCTAGAAAATCACATAGCCTTCTTGAGCGACAATGCCCGAGAAATAATTCTCGAACAAACCGAAGCAGAAGAACTTTTGCAGGCATTACCATTAGCCGAACCAGAGCGTGATCCAGTCAACCTACCATTATGTGTCAACGCCGACCGAAAACTGATCCACTCTGGCTAATTTCGCCGATTGAAAAGTGATCCACCCGGACATGGGGT